>JAKAUH010000338.1 GCA_021818605.1 Planctomycetota bacterium | reverse complement strand
CCATCCAGGGGGCGTCCAGCACGAGCACGAGCCCAAACACCGTCACGAACGGGGGGAGCCCAACGACCACGCCCGGCACGACTTCGAGCGATTCGTCCGGTACTACGACGACGTCCACGAGTGGCACGACGGCGTCCACGAGTGGCACGACGACGCCATCGGGGACGACGACAAGCGGGAACTCGGCCGTCCAGACAGCCATGCAGACACTCCAGTCGGACCTTCAGGCCGATACCTCGGTCAACGCTCAGCCGACCTACGCCTCGATCGGCCAGGTGGAGGATGATCTGGTCGCCATCCAGAAGGGGACCCTGACCGGCTCGCAGGCGGTGACGACGATTCAGAAGGACGCAGGGGCGGTGTTCGCGAGCGAGGGGATGACGTCATCGCAGATCAGTCAGATCCAGACGGACCAGGCAGCGCTGGCCTCGGCGATTCAGGCCAACAGCGGGTCGAGCTCAACCTCGAGTAGCTCGAGCGCATCGCCGACGAGTCTCGCCGCCGTTCAGGCCACGATGCAGTCGGTGCAGCCGTATCTCGTCGGAGTGCCGGGGGTTGGGGGACCGATGGCCATCGGTTTCGGCGGCGGGATGAGCCAGAGCTTCGGCGGCGGGATGAGCCAGACGCTCACTGGCGTGACAACTTCGGGTGGCGGCGGGACGACTCAGTCCGGCGGCGGCGGGATGAGCCAGAACTTCGGCGGCGGACCGATGATCCCGGCCGGCGGCGGAGCAGGCATGGCCGGCTTCGGCGGAGCGATGACCCAGGGAATCGGAGGGGGCGGCCCTGGCGGATTGGGCGGCCGTGGTGGTTTCTGACGCACATGGATAAAGGAAGGCGAGGCGCGGGGGGGGCCGGCAAGCCGGTTGGGGGCCCCGCGTCGCGTCTTTGATGAACAGGATTGGGTCGGAGAAAGTGATTCCCTTATCGAAATGAGACGGCTAGCTTGATGAGCACGGGAAGCGACGACACGCGGGGCGAGCTGGATGTCTCGGTCCTGCTGATTGACGACGACATGGAGCTGTGCGAGCTGATGCGCGAGTTCTTCGCCGCGCGGGGGATGGCCGTGGAATCGGCGCACGACGGGCGCCGCGGGCTGACGCGTGCACTCGCCGGTGAACACGATCTGGTCCTGCTCGACGTGATGCTGCCGGGGCTGGAGGGGTTCGAAGTGCTGCGCCAGGTCCGCCGCCGCAGCGCGGTGCCGATCATCATGCTGACGGCACGGACCGCGCGGATCGACCGGATTGCCGGTCTCGACGCCGGGGCGGATGACTATCTGCCCAAGCCGTTCGAGCCCGACGAACTGATCGCGAGGATCCGGGCGGTGCTGCGACGGGCGGGTCGAGCGAGCCAGGCCACGGCGGAGTTCCTGGAGGTCAACGGCGTGCGGCTGGTGCCGGGCACTCGTGAGGTCTGGTGCGCGGGCCAGCCGGCCGACATCACGACGACGGAGTTCGACATCCTCGAGCTGATGATCCGATCGGCCGGGCGGATCATCTCGCGGAACGAGATGGCGGGGGCGATCTATCGCCGTGCGGTCACGGCCAGGGACCGATCGCTCGACGTGCACGTCAGCCATCTGCGGAAGAAGCTCGGGCCGATGGGGACGCTGATCCGGACAATCCGCGGCGTCGGCTACCTGTTCTGCGCCGAGGTCGGCGACCAGGCCAGGACCGGGCCATGAAGATCCGCATCCGGTCGATCTTCAGCAAGATCGTCCTGTGGTTCACGGCGACGTTCGTCCTGTCGCTGGTGGGATATGTCGGCACGTCGATGGTGCTCTCGGCGCGGCTGGCGGACCGCGAACCGCACTCGTTCCGGCTGGGCGGGTTGCTGGTCGACGACGCGATCCGGGCCTACAACGAGGGCGGCCGGACTGCGCTGGCGGACTACCTGGAGCGGCTGGACTCGTACACCGAGTCCCAGCACTTCCTCGTCGACGCAAGGGGCCGCGACCTGGTCAGCGGCGTGGATCGCTCGGACTTGCTGGCACGCCGCGGCTCGCGGTCGCGGGGCCGGGGGAGGCGAGCCTGGCCGAATCTTCCGCGCATGGCCTGGTGGTCCGGTCCCACGCGGCCGTGGGTGCTGGTGAACGACGCGAGGGACCGCCGCCATCGCCTGATCACGCTGACGCCCCGCCGTGCCCGGTTCGGGCTGCTCGACTCGCTGGCGTACTTCCTCTGGCTGCCGCTCTTGATCGGTGCGTTGTGCTACATGCTGGCGATCCACCTGGCCTCGCCCCTGCGCAACCTGAGGCGAGTGCTGGAGCGGTTCGGCCGGGGCGATCTGGGGGTTCGCTACCACCTGGCGCGTCGGGACGAGATCGGCGACCTGGCGCGGGCCTTCAACCGGATGGCCGACCAGATCCACACGCTGCTCTCGGCCGAGCGCCGGCTGCTCCAGGACGTGTCGCACGAGCTGCGATCGCCGCTGGCGCGGCTCGGTTTCGCCGTTGAGCTGGCCCGGACGTCCCCCGATCGCGAGGCGGCCCTGGGCCGGATCCACAAGGAAGCCAACCGGCTCAATCACCTGGTCGACGAGCTGCTTCAGCTCACCCGGGCCGAGGGCGACCCCGGGGCGAGGAACATCGAGGATGTCGACCTCGGCGAGCTGTGGCGCGAGCTGGTGGCCGACTGCGCCCTGGAGGCGGACGCCCGGCCGTGCGACCTCGAGCTGTCGGGCGAGCGCTCGGTCGTGGTGGAGGGGGACCACGAACTGCTCCGCCGCGCCGGCGAGAACGTCCTGCGCAACGCGATCCGACACGCGCCAGCCTGCAGCGTCGTGGAAGTTGCCCTGATCCGTCAGGGCGACCGAGTCGAGGTTGCCATCCGGGACCGTGGTCCAGGCGTGCCGCGTGAGGCCCTCGCCGACATTTTCGAGCCGTTTTTTCGCGTCGAGGGGGATCGCGACCGCTCGAGTGGAGGCGTCGGACTCGGCCTGGCCATCGCCCGCCGCGCCGTCGAACTGCACCGGGGCCGCGTCTTCGCCATCAACGCCGATCCCGGTCTGATCGTCACCATCGAACTTCCCTGCCGGAGCCAGCCCGACACCTCCGACTGATTCATCGCGGGGCTGGTGCCTTCATGTCGGCCTCGGCGCATCCCGGCACGGCAATTCACCGCGCTCTGCCGCTCTGCAGAATCCAGACCGCCGCCTTGACGTTATGAGACATTTGTCTTAGGATAGGATCGCCGAACATCCCCACCTGTGCGTGATGCGGCTCTCACGACCCGCCCCCGTCACGCAATCGTGCGAGCGATCCGCGACCAATTACCTATAAGCCATAATGTCAAGGATGGGGAGTTCCCGAGCCCTAAACGAGACGACCGACGATGGCCAAACGCCCCCCTACCATTCCCGATTCCGAACTGGACGTGCTGAAGGTCCTTTGGGACCGCGGCCAGGCTACCGTGCGCGAGGCGCTGGAGACTCTTCGCTCCGCCGGCAGGCAGTGGTCATACGCGACCGTGGCGACACTGCTCGATCGGCTCGAGTCGAAAGGGCTGGTGACCAGCGACCGCCGCGAGCTGGCGTTCATCTACAAGCCGGTGATCTCCAACCAGGAGGTCCGGCAGAAGCGAGTCACCAACCTGGTGGACAAGCTCTACCAGGGCGAGCCGGGCCTGCTGGTGCTCCACCTGCTCAAGTCGCATCCGCTCGACGCGGAGCAGGCCAGGGAGGTCCGGGCGGTCCTGGATCAGATGGTTGGCGAGAAATCTCGGAAGAAAGAGAAGTAAGCCCGGGCCTCAAGAGCGAGTGCAGGGTGACGCGCGGCCGACGGGCCGGGCATCCGCGATCCGTTCCAGGGGTGCGGACCGGACCGAGTGCTGCGCGGTCCTGGTCCCTGGTCCACTGGCGAGGCGAGGCGAGGCACGCGCCTCGCGAGAAGAACAGCGACCGCGCCCTGGTGGGTTTCATCCACCTGGCCGGGGGATGTATGATGAATCCGGGAGGGGCCGCACCGGCACCGTGGCTGCATGGCACGTTGCCGGAATCCGGGTCTCTCCACGGGTCCCCTGGTATGGATGGGAGCGAGCCGGTCGCGATCGGTCCCGCGGTATGGCGGGCCCGATCGGCATGGCCGTGCGTTCGACTCCGGCGGGAGGCTCCCGGCTGGCGGCCGGGATGGGACGCCGATGGCCCGACCGAAACGATGGTATGACCCGAATGCCGCGACAGCCCTCCGGGTGATTCCGCGGGCCGAGCAGGAGGAGTCGTGGAGCATCGTCAAGTGGCGGCATCCTCGCGTCTCGCCCGGGCTGGCCGAGTGCCTGGTCTACCCGCTGAGTGACGGGCCGGGCCTGGGCCTGCTGGTCTTCCTCCCGCCGATCATGTGGATCCTGTCACTGCCCGTCTACGACGTCATCTCGTACCTCTCGCCGATGACCAGGGGGGACTGGGCGCTGGGCCTGTTGATCTTGCCCGTCATGCTGCCGATGCTGTTCAGCTTCGCCATGACGTTCGGCTATGCCCTTTTGTTCCTGGGGCACGTCCTGGTTGCCAGCTCGCTTGGTGAGAACGACCACCCGCGCTGGCCGGAGTGGCATCCCAGCGACATCGCCGAGGGGGTCGCCCGCTGGTTCTGGGCGGGGCTTCTCGGCGTCGCCGTGGGTGGCGGCCCGCTGGCTCTGTACTGGTTTTATCGCGGGGACATGGGGGTGCTCGACTGGATTGTCCTGATCGGCCTGCTCGCGCTGACCGGCGGCTACGCGCAGATGGCGCTGGCGGCCTCGCTCCTGCACGACAATATCATCGCGGCCAATCCGGTCACAGTCTTCGTGGCGATCGGGCGGATCGGCTGGGATTACCTGCGGCCCTGCCTGGTCGCGGCGCTGGTCCTGGTGATGACCGGGATGGCCGTCTGGGCGATGCTCTACAAGATGCCGACCATGTGGGTCGAGGGGGTTGCGATCTGGGCCTTGTGGGTCTTCGTGTTCTACGCGGCGATGGTCGTCCTCCGGATGGTCGGGCTGACGTACCACGCGCACGCGATGGACCTGCACTGGTTTCGCCGCCGCCCGCGTTGGGCGTCGTCGCGGCGGGATGGGCGGATCTACGCCAACTCGTGAGCGAGGGCCGCGCTCCCATCCGTCCCTGGCGGCCGGCGCGAGTCGTCGATCTTCTGGGGCTGGGGCCTTGGCGACCTCGGAGGGTTCGCTTATCCTCGGGCGCGAGTCGCCCCGAGCCGGCTGTAGCGGAGCCCTCTCCATGCGGATTGCGATCCTGACCAACGAGTACCCACCGAACGTCTACGGAGGCGCCGGGGTCCACGTCGAGTACCTGACGCGCGAACTGGCCCGGGTCGAGGGCGGCCTGCACACGATTGAAGTGCTCTGCTTCGGCGAGCAGTCCGAGCATCGCGACAACCTGACGACGATCTGCGTCCACTCTCCCTGCAACCTGCCCAGTCAGGACCCGCGACACGCCAGGTTCCAGGATACGATGCTCCGCAATCTCGAGATGGCTGGCCTGCTGAAGGACCTGGACGTCGTCCACTGCCACACCTGGTACACGCATCTCGCCGGTTGCCTGGTCAAGCAGCTCACGGGCGCCCGGCTGGTGTTGACGACGCACTCGCTCGAGCCGCACCGGCCCTGGAAGGTCGAGCAGCTCGGCACCGCTTATAACGCCAGCTCGTGGATCGAGCGGACCGCCTACGAGAACGCCGACGGAGTCATCGCGGTGTCGGAGTCCATGCGCAGCGACGTCGAGGAGCTCTACGGCGTCCCTCGCGAGAAGATCCGGGTCATCCACAACGGCATCGACCTGAATCAGTACCGCCCGACGCCCGACCCCGCCGTCCTGGCCAAGTACGGCATTGACGCCAACGTTCCGTTCATCCTGTTCGTCGGGCGGATCACGCGCCAGAAGGGGATCATCCACCTGGTGGACGCCATCCGATGGATCCGGCCGGGCGTGCAGGTCGTCCTCTGCGCCGGGGCACCCGACACCCCCGAGATCGGCCGCGAGATGACCGATCACGTCGAGGGGGCTCGCCATGACTCGGCCAGCCCGATCATCTGGATCCCCGAGATGCTCCCGAAGCAGGAAGTCATCGCGCTGTACACCCAGGCCGCCCTCTTCGTCTGCCCGTCCGTGTACGAGCCGTTCGGGATCATCAACCTCGAGGCGATGGCGTGCGGGACTCCGGTTGTTGCCTCGGCGGTCGGCGGGATCACCGAGGTCGTCGTCGCGGGCAAGACCGGCCTGCTCGTCCCGATCGACGCCGTGGGCGACGGCGACTTCGAGCCGAAGGACCCGCCGCGATTCGCGCGCGACCTGGCCGGGGCCGTCAACCGGCTGCTCGAGGACCCCGAGACCTTGAAGCAGATGGCTGCCCGCTCGCGCGAGCGTGTCGAGCACTTCTTTAGCTGGACGAGCATCGCCCGCTGGACGATGGATTTCTACTGGGACCTGGTGCAGGCGTGAATTTGCATGGATCTGTGAAATCCATATGATAATTAAGATCAGTTTTCGATTCATGGGCTTCAATGCCCACGAATCTGCCATCGACCGTGAACCGGCTTCGATCTGGGGTTGACTGTCTGCCGATGGCAGGGCATGATTCCATCGCCGCACAATCTGGCTGGCGCTTGACGGTGCACTCGGCTCCGGGAAAGGATTCCCGTCGATGATCAAGAGGTTGCTCGTTCACGTTTGCGTCGCATGGGTATCCGTGGCTCTGTTCTCCGCTCGATCAGTCGCCGATCCGCTTTACACGGTCACCAGCATCGGCTCAACCGGTCCGGGTGTCGTCGACATCTACGGGTTCAACAATGCCGGCCAGATCGTCGGCTATGACCCGGCACCCGGTCAGTCCGGGGGATATGGCTTCGTCTACGACGGCTCGCCCGGGGGGACTGGCGCGGTGACTCCCATCGGAGCGGCGGCCACCCCGGACGGAATCCTCGGCCTGCGCCTTCAGCCGGCCGCGATCAACGACCGAGGCCAGATCGTCGGCACGCCGGCCCAGGGTTCGCCGGCCGGGAGCACGAGTTTCCTCGAGACGGGTGGCCAGATTACGCCCTTGCCGGGATTCTGGCCGATTGCGATCAGTGACTCGGGACTGATCCTTGGTCAGAAGGGGGGACCGATCCCCGATTCGCTCGAAGGGGTCGTCTACAACACCGCCACGGGCGCCACGCAGGTGCTTCCCTCGCCCACGCACGCCCTCCAGACCTGGCCGACCGCGATCAACAACGCCGGTGAAGCGGTCGGCAACGCCTTCATTACCACGAATGGATCGATCCTTTCGGCCACGCTGTCTCATCCGCTGCTCTTCAAGGACGGCACCCTGATCGACCTCGGCACCCTGGGCGGGTCGTCGGGCAACGCGACCGCGATCAACGACCGCGGCGAGATCGTCGGGTGGGCTGACACCGCGAACAACGCATCGGGGCACGCATTCCTCTATCGGAATGGCAAGATGATCGACCTCGGCACCTTGCCGGGCGATGCGTCGAGCAACGCCTCCGGGATCAATTCGGCTGGCCAGATCGTTGGGTCGTCCTCGCCGCAGTCCGGGCCGTCGCGAGGCTTCCTCTACGCCGGCGGCGTGATGAAGGACCTGAACCAACTGCTCGTTCCCGGCAGTGGCTGGACGGTCACGATCCCGTTCGCCATCAACAACCTCGGCCAGATCCTGGCCTACGGCATCGGGCCGGGTAATGGCGATGAGGTGCTGCTGACCCCCTCGAACCTGCCCGCACCCACCCCTCCGGACTATCCCTCCACGACCATCACTCCCGAGCCGACGTCGCTCGCCCTGTATGCACTGGGGGGGATCGTCGTCGCGGTTCGCTGCCGCCGGCGACGATCCGTCGCCGCACGACGGCAAGGGCGATGCTGGTAGGGGAAGGCCTCGCCAGGGGCCGCCTCAGCCCCCGGTCAGCCTGGTCAGGATGACCATTGCGACGGTGTAATAGATGACCAGGCCGGTGGCGTCGACCAGGGTGCTGATGAGCGGCGCCGAGATGACGGCCGGGTCGATGCCGAACCGCCGGGCGAGGATCGGCACCATTGCGCCGACGCAGTTGGACCACATGCAGATAAAAAGGATCGCCAGGGCGATGACGAGCGCGAACGGCCCGTTGCGGTGGATGGTGTAGATGTACACAATCCCGATCGCGCCGAGCAAAATGCCCAGGAGCAGCCCGGTAAGCCACTCGCGCCAGAGCACCCGCCAGCCGTCGGACCGCTGAATCTCGCCGAGCGCCAGCGCCCGGATGATCGTGCCGACAGTCTGGCTGCCGGCATTGCCTCCGGTGCCGATCATCAGCGGGACGTAGTCGGCCAGGTCCTTCAACCCGAGCTTGACGCCCTGGAAGTAGTGCGACACCCGGCTGGTGAGCGTGCCGGCGATGAACAGGAGCAGCAGCCAGCCGATCCGGCGGCGGACGGCCTCGACGATCCGGCCGGTCCAGTAGCTCTCCTGATTGGCCTCGGCGTCGCGCGAGACGCCGCCGAACGCCAGGATGTCCTCGGTCTGCTCCTGGCGGAGGATGTCCATCGCGTCGTCGTGGGTGATGATCCCGACGAGCTGATCCGAACCGTCGACCACCGGGATGGCGAGCAGGTCGTAGCGGTCGATCTGCCGCGCGACGGTCTCCTGGTCCTCGTCCACCCGGGCGAAGATCACGTCGCGCTGCATGATGTCCTCGATCACCGCCGAACGCCGGGACAGGATCAGCCGCTTGAGCGAGACGAAGCCGATCAGCCGGCGCTTGTGGTCGACGACATAGGAGTAATAGATGGTCTCGCGGTCGGGTGCCTCCTTGCGCAAGAGCTCGATCGCCTCGCGGACGGTGATGTGCGGCGGCAAGGTGACATAGTCAGTCGTCATCACAGCGCCGGCGGTGCCGGGCTCGTAGCTGGTGAGCCGCCGGATGTCCTCGCGCTCGGCCTGGGCGAGGTAGGGGATCACGGGGTCGATCACCTCCTCGTCGAGCCGCGTGACCAGGTCGGCGCGCTCGTCGTGCGACATGACGTGAAGCATTTCGGCGGCCTCCTGCGCCGGCATGACCTCGAACAGCCGGTCCTGCCGCGCGGGCTCGAGGTAGCTGAGCACCTCGGCGCGGTTGCGCGGCGGCAGGATGCGGAACAGCGCGTCCCCCTCACCGTCCTCGAGGTCCTCGATCATCTCGGCGACCCGGCCGGGGTGGTGCTCGGCGAAGTAGTCGCGCAGATCCGCGAGCTCGCCATCGCGGATCAGCTCGCGGAGGTCGGGAATCAGCAGCGGATGTCGCACAATCACCCCCGTCTGGCCGTCGACGTACAACGCCCGCTCAGGCCGCCCCGATCACGTCCTTGCCGACGAACGGCCGCAGCACCTCGGGCACGTCGATCCGCCCGTCGGCCCGCTGGTAGTTCTCCAGGACCGCGATCAGGGCCCGGCTGATGGCGACGGCCGTGCCGTTGAGCGTGTGGACGTATCGCGTTCCCTTCTGCCCGGACGGGCGGTAGCGGATATTCAGGCGCCTCGATTGATAGTCGGTGCAGTCGGACGTGCTTGTCACCTCGCCGTACTCGCCGCGCTCGCCGCGGCCGGGCATCCAGGCCTCGATGTCGAACTTGCGATAGGCCGGCCCGCCCAGATCGCCCGAGCAGATGTCCAGCACGCGGTACGGGATGCCCAGCGACCCGAAGATGTCCTCCTCGATCGCCAGCATCTCGGCGTGGATCGCGCCGGAGGTCTCGGGCGTGCTGAAGGCGAACATCTCGACCTTGGTGAACTGGTGGACGCGGTAGAGCCCCCGGCTGGCCCGCCCGGCGGCGCCGGCCTCGGTGCGGAAGCAGTGCGACAGCCCGACGTAGCGGACCGGCAGCGCCGACTCGTCGAGGATCTCGTCGGCGTGCATGCCGCCCAGGGTGATCTCGGCGGTGCCGACGAGGCTCAGGTCGGTGTCCTCGACCGAGTAGACCTGGGTCTCGACCCCGCGGGGCGTGAAGCCGATCCCCTCGAGCACGCTGTTGCGCGCCAGGTCGGGCGTAATGATCGGCGTGAATCCGGCCGCGATCAGCTTCCGGATCGCGAACTGCTGGAGCGCCAGGTCGAGCAGCACCGCGTCGTTCTTGAGGAAGTAGAACCCCGTCCCGCTGACCTTCCCCCCGGTCTCGAAGTCGATCAGGTCGAGCTCCTTGCCGAGCACGACATGGTCCTTCGGCTTGAAGTCGAACGTGCGGGGCGCGCCGACCTGGCGGATTTCCCGGCTCTCGTCCTCGCTCAGGCCGACCGGGGCATCGGGGTGGGTCAGGTTGGGGATCCGCTTGAGCCGCCCGGCGACCTCGGCCTCGAGGCGGCGGAGCCGCTCCTCTTCCTCGGCCACCTCCAGCTTCAGGCGCTTCCCCTCCTCGATCAGCTCGGTCCGCCTGGCGGCGTCGCGCTCGCGGCCGGTGGCCTGGGCGACCTCGTTCTGCTGCCGGCGGACATCCTCGACGGCCTGGAGCAGCCCGCGTCGCTCAACCTCCAGCGCGACGACGCGGTCGACGTCCTCGAGCACGTCCGGCGGTGAGTTCCGGTTCCGGCAGTTCTGCTTGACGGTCTCGGCATGGGCCACGACGTACTTGAGGTCGAGCATGATATTGATCCTTGAATCAGGCGATCCCCCGGCTGTCCGGGTTTCCACTGGCCGGGACGCTGCCCGGCGGTGGGTCCGCGCCCCACGCCATCCGGCACGGCGGCCGGTCGAGTTCCGCCATCTCGCAGCGGGTCCCCAGCTCTCCGGCGCGTGTCCGTCGAGTCAGTCGTCCGGGCTCCCGGACGGCGATTACCCCGGGCTGTTCCGGACGGCACGAGGGCAGAAGGCCGGATAAGCCGGCTGGCCGGGCCATCACCGCAATTGACGGCCCGCGTCGCGATCCTTCGGCAAGGGTCTGCCCAACCGGGGAACGCGTCCGCCAACCCTGTCCCCGAATCGGCCCGTCCCGGAGCCGGCGAAGCCGGGGAACCGGCCGTCCCGGGGCGCCCGCTGCGCGAAACCAGAGTATAGCACCGTTCCCACGCGGGGGCGACGCCCGGTATCATGACAACGATCCGGAACGTCGCGTTCGCGACCAGCATTCTAGGTTCTTCTGGGCGCATGCGTGGTCGCCAGCGAACGTTGAGGCGTGCGAGCGGCATGGTGCCCCCTTGTTGATTCCCTTCATCAACAAGAGTGGCACATTCGATCGGAGGCCTTGTCGTGGGGGGGTGAATCATTACAAAATGGAGACGGATTGGAGAGCCGGTTGACTTCTCGCTGAGAGAGTCCATATTTTTCAAAACTTGTCTCAAGTTTTTGTGAGAGCGGACCGCACGACACGAGGCAACCCCGGGTCGGGACGGCTGGTATCGGAATTGCATTGGGTCAACCGCAGGGGGGGACTTTCGTGGTGCCGAAGGCTCGACGCCGAGGGCGGCAAGATCTCGAATCGTGGGGAGCCACCGTCGATCGACGACGGGCCGATCGGGCGACCCCCGGCGGGACGGGCAGGCGGTAGGCAGAACCGTTTGAGTTAGTGAGAGAAGCGTCGGTACGAATGAGTTGCCAACGGAAAGGCGACCGTCCCCGGGGTGGGTTTCGACTCCCTTGGGCGCGGTGTCATGCGGATGCCTGGGAGGCAGCTCGGGCCGCGGCCCGGGACCGCTTGACGCAGTGACCGAGGGTCATCAACGAACAATTCCCAGCGCTCGTCGCGGTTTTAGGAGGGGGAGCCTTTCCAATGAGTTTCCTTCAGCGTTTCCTGGAGCGTGTCTTACGCAATAGCCCGGGACGGATGTCTCGCACCAGTTTCGAGGACCTCAGCCAGGACGAGCTGGATCGCCATCTCCGCTGCGGACGCTATGGGAACTTCACGCTCACGGATGCGATCCGCCCGTCGATCGGCCTGGAGGTGGTTCCCAGGGAGGGCTACCGCCGCGACACCTACAGCGACCCGGACAGCGGTAACAAGATGCCCGTGCTGGCCGC
>JAKAUH010000712.1:492-11998 GCA_021818605.1 Planctomycetota bacterium | reverse complement strand
TCTGGGAGCGGCGGAACGGTCGTCGTGCTGCTCGAGTCCGCCGCCCTCCCGGAATTGACGCGGCTGTCGCAGATACTGACCTTCAGCAGGGCCGCGCCGGCTCCGTTGATCGTCTAACGCGATCCAGCGACAGGACGCTAATTGGGTCCACGCAACAGGAAAGGCGAAGATCGGCGGACGGAGCCGCCTCCTACAAGAAAACGGCCGAATTCGGCGCCTGTAGGAGGCGGCACCGTCCGCCGACTCCCCGCACCGCTTTCGCTCTTACGTGAATCTCCTTGGAGGCCCTAACAAAGTGGGGACGGGCACCTCGAAGACTCGGAGCCACTCCCGAATGGCGCTGAAATAAACACAAGTCCTTACTAGCCATTAGGTTACGACCAAAGACGTCATTATTGAAACAGTGCCACCCACATGGAATTAATCGTACATTATTGAGAATCAGCCGGCTTTTGTGTCAAAAAAACGAATTAGCACATTTAAGTTAATGCACTTGGCCTGATCGGCGGCTTTCCGTAAACCGATGACTGCCAATTAGTTGCTCCCTAAGTCAGCGCCATTCGAGCCAGTCCCCATTTTTATACAACGATCCGCGACAAAGCTAAATCGCCGGCGATTCCCGATAACGCCGCTCCAGGTCGGCCAGGAGCAACGGCCGCTTCTTCGGGGATCGCGCCTTCCTCATGATCTTCCGTCGGTCCATCGCCTCCTTTTGGCTCGGCGGCTCGCGGGCTGTCCGATACGGAAGCAACTCCTCCGCAGTAAAGGGGGCAGGATGGGCCGCGTGGGCATCCAGGGCATGCACCAACGTCGGTCCCTCTTGAACGATCCGAATCCCCGCGTGGCGGTGCCCGTGAATCCGCCGCTCATGACTCTTGGGCAAGCGAAACCAACGCTCCAGATCAAGATTGTCCCGGATCGCCTCGAACTTCCCCTCTCCCACGAATAGCCCCGCAAGGAAGCTGATCATCACGCGGGCCATCTGCTGACGGATCGTATCCGCACTCCGCTTGAACCGATCGATCAACCCCTCGAACTTCTTCTGGCGGTCCGGGCCACTTCCACCGCCGGGATTCCAGGTCGCCGCAACTTCCTCGATGTCCTTGACATGGCCTCGGATCGTCTCTTGTTCGGCCTCAACTTCGTCGAGGCCGCGGTCGATGCAACCCGCCAGGCGGCCCAGTTGCTTCTCTGCGAACCCCCTTTTTTCTCGTCCAGGTTGCGCTGGATCGATTCGCGAACATCACCCAAAGCCTCGGCCATCCGTAACCCGGGAGGCTGGAGCGGTCCACCCTGATCGTCGTTGAGAATGCCGCGGACTGCCGCACAGTAATCGAGCACCACGGCACCCGCTGGATCAGCCTGCGCTGGGGGCCGGTCCGCTGGCCCTCCGGTGATCGGGACCGTGGCTTGAGCATCGTCTCCGGCCGTGTTCTCCGAGGTCTCGGTGCCTTGACGCTGGAGCACCGCCTGTTCGATCTTCCGCAGGCCACGCACCTTCTGGCGCATCTGGACTTTGGCGTGACTATCGGCCTCCAACACGGGCTTGGCCAGGTCGCGGAGGAAGTGGTTCTGGCAGTAGCGGTGCGGCACGTTGGGGAACTCGGCTGCGATCCCCGTCACGAAGGCCTCCTGCCGGTCCGACAACCACAGGGCCACGGGTTTGCCCAACGCTTCAGCCCACGTCCTGGCCTGGGCGATCAGCCGCCGTACTTCGTCCGCTGTCGCGGAGATCAACGTCTCGGCGAACCAGACCCGTTTCTGGGTCAACTCCCGGACCACGTAGAGGGTTTCATGACCCTTCTCGGGCTGAAGGCCGTCGATCGCGAGAATGATCTCCTCGACCGATTCGTACTGCTGCCGCAGGGTTGCAGGGTCCTGGTGCCGCGCAGCGAGCATGATCTGGTAGTGACGGATATAGCGGGCGAGAGAATCCGCCGACAGCTTGATGCCGTAGGAGTCGAACAGTTCGGATTGGATCTGGGAGGTGGACCAGTGCCGCGCACAGCGGCGATGACCGATCCAGCAGAGGACATCCCAGCCGATGGCCCACTTGGGGAGAGCGATGGAGACTTCGACCTCGGGGTTGGTGGTCGTGGCGTGGCCGGGACAGTGAGGATCGGGACAGTGGTTGAGCTTGCAGACCAGTTCCACCGGCCCTTCAAGAGTATGGAAGTGGCGGTAGCGATGATCGCAGATATGCATCATGCGTCCACAAGACGGGCAGTCGCGCTTGAGGACATCGAGTTCCCAGCGAACGAAATCCGTATCCTGGGGCCAGGCGTAAGGCATCCTGACACCTCTGCTGTTGCAAGATCTCTGGATGTGCTAGACCACCCAAGATATTACATCCGAAACAACGGACCTTCTAGCCCTCTTACGGATCATTGTTTTTATAGGGCTTGTTAGGCGATCGTTCGGTGCAATTCTACCCGGCAGACATGCTGGCCCGACAGGATTGCGGCGATCGGCGGGTACGGTTCTTTCTGCCGATCGCCTTAGAGCGCGTTGCGGTCGCGTGGCGGACGGGCGAGAGCGGGAGGTTCGAGTCTGCTCCGGAAGCCCACGAAGTGGGCGTCAGGACGTAGCCGAGGGGCGTCAGCCCTCGCTGTACTACGCAAGTCATAAACCTCTTCATGCCAATGGTTTATGTCGCAAGTGCTTGCAATCGCGATATGACGCGCAGCTCCTTTGAGACGCTTGGGTTGCGGCAAAAACATGTATGGATGCTATGACGCTTGTGTAGTCGAGCGAGGGCGTCAGCCCCCCGGACCGTCATGCGAACCCTCATCTCCCAGCCATCGTTTCACCCACCCGGCCGCGACCCCACGTGGCGGGGTCGCGGCCGGGTGGGTCCGTCGAGAGGATTGGGTGTGTGTCGCTGCGGTCCGAGCCCGGTGGGCTGACGCCCCCCGGCTACGTCCGATCGCCCCCTGACGGGGGCTGGAAGACCTGCCGGCACAGACTCTGAGCCAGCCCGGCCCCTCCGTGAGCCACCTATCTGCAATGCGCTCTAGCTCAACAGCCCCACGACCAGACTGACAACGCCTGCGGTCCCGCAGACGAGGCTCGCGAGGAAGAGCCAGCGGTAGCGGACCAGCAACGAGATCGAGGCCAGGACGATCCCGACCTGGAAGATGGAGATGCCCAGGGCGAAGCGGATGTGCTTGCGGTACTCGTGGCGGCTTTCCTCCTCGATGCGCTCGGCCTCGCGGCGAATCTCCTCCTTCTCGCCGGCGTACCGCGCGGTCTCGCTGCGCAACCGCTCCGCCGCCTTCCCGGCCCTGTCGGTGCCGGCCCCTCCCCCGGTCAAGGCTTCGAGCACCTCGGCCCCGACCTCGACCACATGCTCCTTCGTCCCCTTGGCCTGGTAGAACGCCCACTGGTCGGTCGCCCGGGCCTGGGCCAGGATCGCCTCATTGGCGGCATGGCCCGACATCAGCGACCCGATCGCCGCGAGGACGGCCAGGACCGCGGCTGTGATCGCCGGGACCTTCCTCGCCGACTCCTCGCCAGGCCCGGCCGATCGATGGTGATGCTCCTCGGCGGTGCGCTCGACCCACTCGTGCGGCTCGGGACCTTCTTCCATGGCTGAATCCTCGAAGACAGGAAGCGGGATGGGATGGGATGGGATCGATCTGTCCTAATCGGGGCGATGGTTCGACGCCAGATGGAAGGAGTGGCCGGCACGGTCGAGGGAGACGTCGGCGATTCGTCCTCCTCTCGAAGAGGACCCGGTCTGCCGGGTAGCATGACGGTGGCCGGGCCCCGTGCGTGGGTTGGCGACCATGGCCGCTCCCTGGGAGCCGAAACCCATGATCTCCCCGCATCCCCTCGCCGTCACGGCAGCCGTCGCCCTCCTGGCGGTCGCGACAGGATCGATCCCGGCGGATGAGCCCGGAGCCGACCAGAAGGCTCGGATCATCGCACTGCGACGGATCGGCGGCGCGGTCTTCGAGCGCGACGGGACCGTCGTGGAGGTCAACCTCAACGGGACTGCGGCGAAGGATGAGAGCCTCGACAATCTCGCCGGCTTCGGCGCCCTGACCGACCTCTCACTGGAGCGGACCGAAATCGGCGACGACGGCCTGCGCCGGCTCGTCGGGTTGAAGCGCCTGGTCTGGTTGAACCTGTACCGCACCCGGGTGACCGACGCCGGACTCGCCCACCTGGCCGGCCTGAAGCGGCTGGAGCACCTGCCGATGGGCCAGACGCGGGTGACCGACGCCGGACTCGCCCACCTCGTGAGCCTGCGCCGGCTGTCTTACCTCGGCCTGCGCGGCGACCGGATCACCGACGTGGGACTGCGCCACGTCGGCAAGCTGACCAGCCTGACGAGCCTCCACCTCGGCCATACCGAAGTCACCGACCGGGGCCTGGCCGATCTGAAGCCGCTTTCCCGGCTGAAGATCCTCTGGCTGGACGATACGCGCGTCACCGACGCGGCCATCCCGGCCCTGGCTGGCTTCGCGTCGATCGAGGAGCTGCACATCTGCCGCGTCGGGCTGACGGTCGCGGGCGTGCAGCGGCTGAGGAAGCTGCGGCCAGGTTGCCGGATCTTCTACCGCTCGGAGCGCGAGCCGGAGTGAGGATCTCCGGAAATCGGCGTTCGCGGGGTTCGGCCGCGAGCGTCGTCACGCGCACGGTCCTGGGTCACGAATCGGAGGGCAGCAGCCCCGCCGTCCGGAGTGCCGCTCGCATCTGGGGTTCCTTGTCCTTCGGCAGGTCCGAGACTGGCGAGCGGCACGGGCCGATCGGCAGGCCGATCATCCGCAGGGCGGCCTTCAGGCCGGAGGGCACGGTGCTGAGGGTCAGTGCCAGGCGGAGCGGACTCAATCGATCCTGGGCGGCCTTCGCCCCCGCGAGATCACCCGCGCGGTGGCGATTATAGATCTCCGCCACCAGGGCCGGAGCGACATTGCCGGTGGCCGGCACGGCTCCCCGGGCGCCCGCCATCAGACCGTAGAAGATGAGCGTATCCCGGCCGATCATGACGCTGAACCGATCCGGGGCGACGCGGATATACTCGGCCGTGTTCTGCAAGTCGCCGCTGCTGTCCTTGATGCCCACGATGTTGGGAATCTCGGCGAGGCGGGCCAGCGTGCCGACGTCGATCTTCACCCCGCCGCACGTCGCCGGATTGTTGTACAGGAGGATCGGGAGGCGCGTGCTCTCGGCGATCCGACGGTAGTGGTCGAAGATCTCCTGCTGGTTCGGCAGGATGAAATACGGTGTGATGATCGAGGCGCCATCGGCCCCCTCGCGCTCGGCCATCTTCGTCAGGCGGATGACCTCGCGCGTCGACTCGGCGCCAGTGCCGGCGAGGACGGGCACGCGCCCGTTCACGTGAGCCACCGCGGTCGCGATCACCTCCTGCTTCTCGCGGTCGTCCAGCGTGCAGAACTCGCTATTGGTGCCGAGGACGAAGACGCCGTGTACCCCGTTGCCGATCAGGTGGTCGATGAACCATCGGAGACGGGGAAGGTCGAGCTCCTCGTCGTCCTTCATCGGGGTGGCGACCGGCGGGATGATGCCGTGGAATTGCATGGTCATGTCTCGGATTAAGGCGAGGGTCTGGGGAGTGCGGCGAGGAGGCCCGAAGGGCGGCGGCAACCCGATCGGCCCCTTGCCCTGTTCGGCCAAACCGCTGGGCCTCGCGCCGGCCTCGGATGCGATCATTCCTCGGGGATCGAGAGGGTATTGTAAGCGGGCCGACTGGATTCAACAACGGTTCGACTGCCGGCCGCGGCACGCCACCGCGTGTGTCCCGCGCGGGAGCGGTCGCGACCGGCCGGAGCGACTGGTCGAGAATACTGGCACCCTCGCGCGGCGCGAGGGCGGGGCCTCAGGATCGGTCGAAGCCCCAGGGCGCGCGATACGTCTTGGTGAGCCTGGCGTTGGCGTCCTCGTCGCCGAGGATCGTCTCGTTCTTCGGGTCGAAGTGGAGCGCGCGGCCGGTCCGATAGGCAATCTCGCCCAGGTGAGCCAGGGCGCAGGTGAGGTGAGCCACCTCGGCATCGGCGTTGTTCGTACCGGCTCCGCCCGAGCGGATCGTGTCGAAGAAGTTGGCGACGTGCTGCTCGTTGCCGGCGCCGCCGCGCCCGCCTGGGCCCTGTTCCTCCCTCGCCCCGAGGTAGGTCTGGAAGGCCCCCCGGCGCGAGAAGACCATGTAACCCTCGGTGCCGTAGAACACGTTCGCGTTATCGAACCCGCGCTCGCCGTAGGGGGCGAAGTTCCGGTTCTCGTAGATGAGCGACTTGCCCCCGTCGTATTCGAAGACGACCACCATGTTGTCGGGATACTCGCTCTCGCCCCTGAGCTTCACGCGGCTGCCGTGGGCGAAGATTCGAACCGGGTGCGTGGTGACCCCCAGGCCCCAGCGGGCGAGGTCGATGTCGTGGATGCCGTCGTCGCCGATCTCGCCGTTGCCATAGTCGTGGAACGCATGCCAGCGCCGGATGCGGCCGGGGTTATAAGGCCGTTCGGGAGCCGGCCCGAGCCACATGTTGTAATCCAGATACTCGGGCGGCGGTTCGTCGGGAACCGGCTGGGGATGGTTGCCGCGCGCCTCGACCCCGAAGGCCTTGGTCATCACGATCTCGCCCAGGACGCCGCTCTTCAGCACCCTGGCCGCCTCGGCGGTGAGGGGGCTCGAGCGCATCTGCGTGCCGTGCTGGACCACCTTGCCGGCCTTCCGCGCCGCCTCGACCAGCCGGCGGCCCTCCTGGAAGACGTGTGACGCGGGCTTCTCGACGTAGACGTGCTTGCCCGCCTCGAGCGCCCGGACCGCGATCGGCGAGTGCCAGTGGTGCGGTGTCGCGATCTTGACCGCGTCGATCGCGGGGTCGTCGAGCACGCGGCGGAAGTCCTCCTCGGCGCGAGGGGCCCTCCCCTTGGCCTTCTCGACGACCGAAACCGCGCGGGCGCGATTTCGGGAGTTCACGTCGCAGACGGTGGGGACCACGACGCCCGGGTTCTTCAGCACCAGTCCCAGCAGGTAAGAGCCCCGGCCTCCCGCGCCGATGAGCGCGGTGTGGATCGCATCGTTCGGCCCCGGCCGGGCCCCGGACATCGCCCGGGCGGCTGTCTCCGAGAGTACACCGGCGGCGATGGTTCCCGTCCCAGCGGTCAGGAATCGTCGACGATCGAGCCTCATGATCTTCTCTCCTCTCCGGGTCGCTGTCCGGTCGCGCGCCAGGTGAAGTCGGGTCCGCCAATCCTGTCGTGATCGCCGATCGCGAGGACCTCGACCCAAATGTGGCGCCATCATAGCCCGCCGCACCCAACCGATATCCAACAATTCCTGGATTCCCGCGAATCACTCGGGGCCGACGCGGTCAAGCCGAATGGAGGAACCCGCCAGGCGGCGAGCCCCGGAGCGAACGGCTCTTACGTGTCCGATGCAAGTCACGATACGCGTGCTCCGTCGAAAACCTTCGGATTTCGGACAGTTTTTGTTTGCAGCGCGGCGCGGGAGCGATTACAAATGTATGACCTCTCGACAGCCCGCGACGACCGATGGGAAGGGACGGCGGGGAACCAGGACCGGCCAAATGGGTCAGCAGGTCATTCACTCGTGATGCGCCTATCCATCGCCTTCGCGATCCTGGCGACGTTCTGGGGAGCCGCCCTGGCGGATGACCCCGAGGCCGACAAGCTTTCGAACGATCGGCCCGACCGGCCCTTGCAGATGCCTCCGGCCTCGAGCGAGACGAAGGAGGCGTTCGACGACTTCGAGCGGTTCGCGCGGCGGGGCGCCTGGGAGCGGGCGACGAAGGCGCTGTACGGGGTCCCGGAGGCGCAGGCGGCCCGTTTCGTGGACGGCCAGAACGGTTTCATCGTCCCGGTCGCCCACAAGCGGCGCGCGGTGCTCTCCGCGCTTTCGCCCGCGGGGCAAGCGGCTTACCGGCTCTTCTACGACGCCGACGCGAAGAAGCTTCTGGATCAAGCGGAAGGAGCGGCCGAGCAGGCCACGCTCGAGAGGCTTTATTCCTCCTACTTCCTGACCTCGGTCGGGGATAACGCGGCCGACCGGCTGGGCGACCTGTATTTCGAGCAGGGGCAGTTCGACCGCGCCGGCGACTGCTGGCTGGCCATCCTTCGGGAGCGCCCCGACTCCGAGTTGTCACCGGCGC
Organism: Planctomycetota bacterium; assembly: GCA_021818605.1. Classification (GTDB taxonomy): domain Bacteria; phylum Planctomycetota; class Planctomycetia; order Isosphaerales; family Isosphaeraceae; genus JAKAUH01. The sequence goes on along the minus strand of JAKAUH010000712.1, from coordinate 3,863 downwards.
TCACGACGGTCAAGGCCGCGCTGGCGCTGGCGAGGGCCGGGCGACGGTCCGAGCTGGAGGCGCTCCGCGCCGGGTCGGGCGACCGATACGCCGACGAGCTCGTCACGCTCGGAGGGCGAAAGGCGAAGGCGGCCGAGCACCTCAGGCGGATCGTCTCCGGCCTCGCGGCAGGCCGGGAGAGGAACCAGTCGAGCTCGGGGAGCGACGGCTCGGCGCCCGACCTCGCGGGCACGGTGCCCGCGGCCTGGCAGGTGCGATTCGGCGCCTCGGTCACCGCCGGAATGACGCCCCTGGAACTCTCTCAGTGGGAGAAAACCTCGTACAGCGGAGCCGTACCCGCCGTGACGGTCGAGGGGCAGTTGCTCTTCGCGAACTACCTCGGGCATCTGTTCGCCGTCGACCTGGTCAGCGGCAAGATGCTCTGGCGCTCCGCGTCGTTCCACAACCTGGAGAAGGCCACGATGCAGGGCCAGTTCCAGGTGGCGGACACGAAGCGGTTCGCGATCCTCGCGGCGCCCGGACGGGTGTGGGCCCTCGGCCGCGACGTCAACGGCCCCAACTTCCGGGCCGAGTTCGGCCTCGTCTGCCGCCGCGCCGAAAACGGCGACGTGATCTGGCAATCGTCTGACCTGCCCGATTACGCGGGGATGGATTTCGTGGGTCTGCCGATGCTGGCGCATGGCACCCTTTACGTCGCGGGGAAGTCGTCGTCCTCGACGGGCCCCGGCCAGGATGGTCAGCCCCGCCAGTACGTCCTGGCGATCCGGCCCCACGACGGCAAACTGCTCTGGAAGACGGAAGTCGGAATCTTCCGCGAGAGCAACCCGTATTACTATTACTACGCACCCCAGGCATCGGTTCAGCCACGGCTGGTCTACCGCGCGGGCTCGATCTACGTCGATACGCACAACGGCATCCTCGTCCGGCTGGACGCCGAGTCCGGCACGGTGGACTGGGGCTACGGCTATCCGACCGACCCCGTCCAGTCGTCGGGCCGCTTCATGATTTTCTTCGACGGGATGCCACAGCAGGCCCCGAGCACGGCCGAGAGCACCCCGCTGCAAGTCGGCGACACGATCCTCATCAAGGGAGTCAAGTCCGATCGCATCTGCGCGATCGACCCGGACCGGATGAAGGTCGCGTGGGACCGTCCGATCGCCAAATCGACGCGCGTCATCGGGGTCGATGACGCGACCGTGTACCTCGCCGGCCCGGAACTCGGCGCCCTCGATCTCCGGACCCGCTCGCTCCGCTGGACGGCGCCGCTGCCGGGGGGCAGCCACGACGGGCGCCTGCTCGTGCGCCACGACGGCCTCTGGCAGTTCACGCCTCGCGGCATCTTCGAGATCGATCCGCAAACGGGACGAATCCGGCGGATTTTCCGCGGGCAGGACACCGGCTCGGAGGGAGGAGACCTGATCCTCACCGACCGCTGGCTCCTGGCGATCAGCAATCAGACGATCTCGGCCTATCCGCGAAAACCGGGCGGGGCCGACGGAATGGCCCGCACCGCCACGTCGGCATCGAAGAACAGGGGGAGCGAATGAGGAGGTCGAAAGTCGCGGTCATGTTCGCTTTCGCGGCAGCGATGGTGCTCGTCGCCGCTGCGCACCCGGCCAGGGGACAGATGGCCGATGGCTCACAGGCGAATATCCAGGGCTTCGCCGTCGTTGGCAAGGGCACCGCCGCAGCCAAACCGAACCGGATGGAGATCGACCTGGAGGTCTCGGCCTCGTCGGAGCTGAGCGCCGATGCCATCGTGAAATACCGCGATGCCAGAAAGCGGCTTCACGATGCCTTCGCCACGCTCAAGATGAAGAACGTCGCGGTCGAGGAACGCGGTCTGGTCGTCGATCAGAAGGGTCAGGCGTACAACCCGTACTACATGGACATGCCTCCCGCGCGGAAGAGCAAGGTGGAGGTCCAGCTCAAGCGGAAGCTGGTGGTCAGCGTCTCGAACATCCGCTCCCTCGACGAGGAGGCTCTGCTCCAGCTTGTGGCCAGGCTGCTGGACGTCGCGCAGGACGCCGGCGGGAAGATCGGCGGCGGGTCCGACGGCATGCCGTACTATTACTACCGGTACAACCAGGGAACCCGGCTGGTCCGATTCATCCTCGACGATTTTGACGCGCTCGAGGAGAAAGCCTACGGCGACGCGATCGCCAACGCTCGCGCCAAGGCCGGCCGGCTGGCCAAGCTCAGCGGCGTCGAGCTCGGCCGCGTCGCGGGAATCCGCGAGCTCGTGGTGCCCGGCGACAAGGCGCCCAGCCCGAACACACCTTACTACTACTACGAAATGTCGTCCGGCGGGACCGACGAGGAGGTCCCTCGCAAGCGGATCGAGGTCTCGCGCTTCCAGGAGATCCCCGTTCGGGTCGAGCTCCAGGTGCGGTTCGAGCTGGCCGGGCCATCGAAGGTCGTGAAGCGAGGTGCGGAATGATTCCAGGCGACCACGTTCTCTTCCGGTCGCCCACATTCGAGGTCGACCGGCGCGACTTCCTCAGGCGCTGCGGCGCCGGGCTTGCCGCCGTGGCCGGTGGCGAACTGGCCGGCACGGGTACGGCTCGTTGCCAGGAGGCGAAGCAGGTCCTCCCCAGGCATGTGACGCCGGAGACGCTTCGCGCGGTGATCAAGGGGCTGGGCTACCTGGCCCGCACCCAGGCCGAGGACGGCTCGTGGATCACCGGCGGCGGCCAGGCCTACCCGGTCGCGATGACCGGGCTGGCCGGAACGGCCCTCCTCGCGCACGGGAACTCGCCCACACGGGGCAAGTATTCGAAAACCGTCCAGGGCGCCGTCGAGTTCCTCGTCCGGTGCAGCACGCCGACGGGGCTCATCACCGGGCCGGGGCAGGACAACGGTCAGCCGATGCACGGGCATGGCTTCGCCCTGCTCTTCCTGGCCTCCGTCTATGGCATGATCACCAAGGCATCGCTCCGCAGCCAGGTCGCCGACGCGATCCGCAAGGCGGTGACGTTGACCAGCCAGGGCCAGAGCAGCGCGGGGGGATGGACCTACACCCCCGGGACCGGCGACGAAGGGTCGGTGACCGTGACGCAGGTCCAGGCCCTCCGGGCCGCGCACAACGCCGGGTTCCTCGTCCCGAAGGCCGTCATCGACGCGGCGGCGGACTACCTGGAGAAATGCCGGACGCCCGAGGGAGGGATCTGCTACTCGCTGCTCTCCCGCGGCGCGGCCCGGCTGCCGATCTCGGCGGCGGCGGTGGCCACGCTGTACAACGCCGGGCAGTTCGATAGCCCGATCGCGACCGACTGCCTGAAATACGTCTGGGACCAGTTCCGGGCGACCGACCAGTGGAGCAAGGGAGGTGGGCACGACTTCTACACCCACGTCTATCCATCGCGGGCATT
>JAKAUH010000712.1:0-482 GCA_021818605.1 Planctomycetota bacterium | reverse complement strand
GACCCGCGACCAGCTCCTCGCGATGCAGGGGGGCGACGGGTCATGGAGCGGAGATGGGATCGGCGAGGTCTACGGCACCGCGATCGCCGTGATCATCCTCCAGCTCCCGTTCAAGTACCTCCCCGTGTTCCAGCGGTGAATCCTCGAGAAGGGAGACGCGACCTTGAGCACCGCGACCGCGAGCGCAGCCGAGCCCGACCTGGCCGGACTCGAAGAGCTGAGATCCGTCCACGACCAGATCCGCCGGCAGATGGCCAGGCAGATCGTCGGCCAGGACGGGGTCGTCGATCAGCTCATGATCGCCGTCTTCGCGCGCGGCCACTGCATCCTGGAGGGGGTGCCGGGGCTGGCGAAGACCCTGATGGTCCACTCGCTGGCACAGTCGTTGTCCCTGGAGTTCAGCCGGATCCAGTTCACGCCCGACCTGATGCCCAGCGACATCACCGGGACCGAGGTCCTGTACGAGGACCGGGCCTCCGGGG
>JAKAUH010000071.1 GCA_021818605.1 Planctomycetota bacterium | reverse complement strand
GGCCGGAGGCAGTCGATCAGCGAGACATCATGGAATCCCGGGAGCAGGTCGTAGCGGACGATCCTGCCCGTTCGGAAATCGATCCGCCCCGGCGCGGCCACGCCGATGGCCAGCAGCCGGCGGTCGCCACCAGCCTGCGCGGTCTGCTGCGCGGCCGCCACCATGACGTCGAGCACGGCCTCGCGCCCGAGTCCGGCGCGAAGCGGGATCTCATGCTGGGCGACGACGTCACCGGCGAAGTCGGTCAATACCGTGCGGACACGCAGCGCCTCGAGGTCAATGCCCAGGAACCCGCCGTATCGCGGATTGAGCCACAGGGGAACTGGCGACCGACCGCGGCGAGTCGGACCGGGGTGGTCCTCGATCAGAACACCCGCATTCAGGAAGTTCTCGACGTAGTTGCCCATCGTCGAGGCGTTGATGTTCAACCGTTTCGCCAGGTAGAACCGCGAGCAACCCGGCTCGCGGAAGACACGGTTCAGAATCCGGTGCTTGTTCGCGATTAGCTTTGATTCGCGCGGCCGTAACCGCTTCGCCAGGCTCATGGGGTACGCGTCTTTCGGGGTGACGGGCCGGCCCGCGATCGTCGAACCCCCCCTGGGAATGGCACCGTCGCGGGTGTGAAGTCACTTCCATTCTATACCGACAAGTCGTCGTCGGTGAGGGGCCAGCGACATCGACACCAGGTCGCGTCGCCGGCCCATCCTCGCTCGCGGCGGCTCGCCGTCGCGTCCCTCCAGGCGGACACCCGGTGGGCGCCACTCTCAATAGGCTCCTGCCGAGATCACTTCTCCGCTGCCGCGGGTGCCCAGCGCCCACCACGTTCCCTGGTTGATGCTGTTCTTGATGAACCGGCAGCTTCCGTCGGCCATCAGCACGTTGACACCGCCCGGATGCAGGCTGCTGGTATTGGCGAACGTCGCGTCGTTGGGATAGCCGCCGCCGGTGAACCGGCAGTCGCCCCAGGGATAATTGGTCGAGTTGGGCGTGGCGATTGTGTTGAACATCGTCATGCCCAGCGAGCCCACCTCCCAGAACACGCCGCGCATCTCGTTGAGCCCCCTTCCTGACTGCCAGGCCATGGTGCAGGCCTGCAACCCGGCGATGACGGCGGCCGGGTTCAGGTTGGCGTTGTATTGCTGCGCCGCGCCCCCCGCCCCGGCGATTCCGGTCATCGAGTTACCAGGGTAGGTGTTCGACTGCTGTCCGTTGCTCACCAGCGCCTCGGAGAACGCGATCGTGTTCGATGTCCCATCGGTCACGCTGCTGATCCGGTACACGGTGTACCACCAGAACAGCCCCGTGCTTCCCATGGTCGCCCAGGGCTGATTCGGCGGCCTGTTGTTCGGCGACATCGTGGTCGTGCCGGCCGAGGCCACGTAGCTCACGTCAAGCGTGTCCATGCGCTTGTCGGCCGAGCGGTACACCTGCGTGCTCCCCGCATTCGGGTCCGACGGGCACAGGTAGACCGACACCCGCTGGCCGGTCACCGTCGAGTTGGCGTAGTAGCCGTAACTGTTCGGCACGTTGTTGCCCAGCGAGAAGTTGCAGGCGTTGTACATGGTCATCTGCTCGATGTAGCCGAGCATCAGCGCGTGGCCGCTCCAGCAGTCCCATTGATACGCCGTCAGGTAGCCGTAACGCGAAACCCCCAGCGGGAAGCAGCTGTTGGACGAGTGATAGTTGTGCAGCCCCAGACCGATCTGCTTCAGATTGTTGACGCATTGCATTCGCCGCGCGGCTTCCCGCGCGGCCTGGACCGCTGGCAGCAAGAGTGCGATCAGTACGGCAATGATCGCGATGACGACGAGGAGCTCGATCAGCGTGAAGCCGCGACGTCGACGGAGCCTGATCCCGGACATGGACGCCTCCTCAGAACCTTGACCCAATGACCGTGGAGATGGGTGAGGGAGATGATTCCCTTGCTTCAAGTAGGGCCATGTGAACCCGAGTTCGTCAAGCGGAATTTCTGTTGACAGAATGTAAGGTTTCCCAAATGCGGCTGGCCGCGTTCGAATAAACTGCGGTGGACTCAGGATTTGCGGCCAGGCGGGATCACGCGGCGGACGGTATCGTGGAGGCGGCGAACGGTCGGAATGATCCGCAGGAAGTTGGACTGAACGAACAGGACGCCGACGAGTTGACGGTCGCGATCGAGCCAGGGGTTGGTCCCAAAGAAACCGGGGTGGGTGGCGAAGTGGGCGCGGCCGTCGGCGTCGAGGCGGTCGAGGAAGAAGGCCAGGCCGTAATGGTTGCCATAGGGTCCGGCCATGAGGAGGTCGAGCCGGCCCTGGCGGGTCTGCATCAGGGCGGCGGATTTCTCGGAGAGGATGCGGCGGCCATGATAGGTGCCGCCGTTGAGATGCATCTGGTAGAACGCGGCGAAGTCGTCGAGGGTCGAGGTCATGCCGCCGCCGGCGAGGATGAATCGGCTCTCGCCGCTGGGAAGCTTCGGCCCGGGCCGGAGCGCGGCGAGGCCGAAGGGGACGTAGCGGGTGTCCTTCATTCCGAGCGGGTCGAGCAACTCGTCGCGAACGAGGTCCTCGAACGGCCGCCCGCCCGCCGACTCGGCGACGCGTGCGGCCACGTTGAAGCCCATGGTGCAGTAGTGGAATCCCGAGCCCGGCTCGGTCGCCAGGCCGCCCTTCGCGAGCGTCCGAACGGACTCGGCCAGCGAGGCGTTGCCCGCGTCGAGGAGCTGCTCGCGCGCCTTCTTCAGATCGGCGGCGCTCCCCTTTTCGATCGCGTCGGCGACCTCGGCGGCGGCCGCGCCGGCGTCCTCGGCCTTCGGCCGGGCCGGCGCCTTCGCGGCGCGTTCCCGAAGCCGGCGCATGATCGATTGAGTCAGCAGGTCGCCCGGCAGGCCCGACATGTTCGACAGCAGGTTCCGGACCGTCGGCGGCCGCGCGGGGGGCTTGCCATTGAGCGCGATCCCCTTGAACTCGGGCAGGTACTTCTCGACCGGGTCATCGAGCGCCAGCTTGCCCTGATCCACCAGGATCATCAGCAACGTCGCGGTGACGGGCTTCGAGCTCGACGCCATCTGCGCCTTCGAGTCCACCGTCAGGTTCCCATACGCCTCGCGGAAGATCACCTCACCCCGGTGGGCCAGGAGCAATGAAATGCCCGGCACGGTCCTGTTTTCAACGGCACCCTTGAGGATGGCTCGGATGGCGTCCAGGTCCGCGTCGGTGAGCCCGTGCGCGTGCGGGTCGCCGGGCCGCAGGTTTTGCGGCTCGGTGGCGCGCGCCCGGGCCGGGATCAGGGTGAACCCGAGGAGGACGAGGCCCACGAGGGCCAGCGTGGGGCGTCGGCTCGGCGTGGGGCGACTGACGGGCTGCATGGGCGACTCCCTTGCGTTCGGGTGAGTGGTTCGCGTCGGTTCCGAAGAAGCTCTCGTCGGCGGTCACGGTCCAGAGATACAGGTGATTCGGGATGAGCCAGTCCCGCGGCGCGGTGGGGTCTGGGCGAGGAACCCGTCCAGCCGATAGCGCGCAACTTCTTGAAGCTCTCGGGCGGGTTGAGGTTGAGAATCGCGTCGTCCGGGACGGCCCCGCCAGTATGGCCGCGCCGACGGGTTTAACATCGTCGTGAAAGATACCGCGGTCCTCGCGCGTTCGCCAGGATCCGAGCCATGTCCGGGAGCACCAGCGCATCGAGACCATCATCACCCTGACGTGGGCGGGTCCGGTGTCTTGACGCCCGGTGCGGGCGGCCCTTAGCATCGGGCGGCGGCCGGCCCGAGGGGCGCTTCGATCGTCTCCAGGGCCGGCGACTTGGAGGAAACCCACCATGCCGGAGCGGATCGCGGCGCCGACGCGAGTTGCGGCGGCCGGGAACAAGCCCAAGCTGATCGACGAGTTCGTCGGCCGGGTGAACACGGGCGAGCCGGCCGTCAGCATTGCGCGGATGCGCAGCCCGGGCGGCTGGGTCGAGCCGGGCCAGACGCCCGACTTCGATGAGTACACCGTCGTGCTCGCCGGCATGCTGCGGGTCGAGCACCAGGGCGGCTCGATGGAAATCCGCACCGGCGAGGCGGTCGTCGTCCGCCGCGGCGAGTGGGTCCGCTACAGCACGCCCGAGCCGGCCGGCGCCGAGTATCTCGCCGTCTGCCTGCCGGCCTTCTCGCTCGAGTCGGCTCATCGCGACGACGCATGATCTGGAAAGAGCGGGTCGAGAGAGGCTCGAGCGCACGACGGATGTCCAACGAGGGCGAGCGACGATGAAGGGGAAGGTTTGCGTGGTGACGGGCGCCACCTCGGGGATCGGCGAGGTCGCTGCGATCGACCTGGCTCGCCGCGGGGCGCGGGTCCTGATCGTCGGGCGGTCGGCCGAGCGGTGCGCGGCCACTCTTGAGCGGGTGCGCCAGGCGGCTGGCGGCGACCCGTCGATGACCGAGTCGTTCGTCGCCGATCTCTCGTCGCAGGCCGAGGTCCGCCGCCTGGCCGACGAGATCGGCAAGCGTTGCGACCGGCTGGACATCCTGCTGAACAACGCCGGCGGCATGTTCCTGGCGCGCGAGGAGAGCGCCGATGGCATCGAGATGACGCTGGCGCTGAATCACCTGTCGTACTTCCTGCTGACCGATCGCCTGCTGCCGCTCCTGAAGGCTGGCGCGGCTGCGCGGATCGTCAACGTGGCCTCGGACGCGCACCGCGGGGGCCGGATCGACTTCGACGACATCCAGCTCCGGCGGAACTACGGCGGCTGGCGGGCCTATCAGCAGTCGAAGCTGGCGAACATCCTGTTCACCTTCGAGCTGGCCCGCCGGCTCGAGGGGACGGGCATCACGGCGAACGCGCTGCATCCGGGATTCGTCCGCACGCGGTTCTTCCAGGACTTCACCGGCTGGGTCGGCTTCATCATCAAGCTCGGCGCCCGGGTCGCCGCGATCGGGCCCGAGGCCGGCGCGCGGACCTCGATCTACCTGGCGACCAGCCCCGAGGTTGAGGGCGTGACCGGGCGCTATTTCGTCAAGTGCCGGCCCGTGAACCCATCGCCCCGCTCGCGCGACCGGGCGACGGCCGAGCGGTTGTGGCGGCTCAGCGAGGAGCTCACTGGCCACGCGGCGGCCGTCCGTTAACCGCGCTCACGCGGCCGGACCGCACACTCGGTCCGACCCTCGGCTTCCGGTGTTCGCGTGATCGCATGCGCCCGGTGACGGTCCCGCTTGACCGTCGGGCGCGCGGGGGCCTAGGATGTGCGGGTGTCGACGGTCGACATCCTCGGGCGAGCCGGTGCTCGCCGACCCCCGGCCTATGTCCGGGGCCTCACCGGACTCTGAGGCGGGATCAATTCATGCGCGCGGTTGTGGATTTCCAGGGTGAGACCCTGGACCTGGAGACGCCGGCGGAACGGGTGGTCGCTTGCTGGCGCGGTCCCGAGGGGCTTAAGCCGGGCGAGGTGGGGTCCGCGATCGGCCAGGCGCTCGAGGCTCCTCGCGATTTCCCGGCGCTGCGGGAGATGATCGTGCCGGGAGACCGGGTGGCCCTGGCGGTTGACCCGACGATCCCGGTTCCTGGACTGGTCGTCGAGCAGGTGGCCACGGTTCTGGAGGCGGCGGGGGGCGATCGCGACGCCCTGACCGTGGTGATGCCGGGGACGACGCCGGCGCAAGAGGAGGGTCAGCGGCTGGGAGGCGTCCGTGTTGCGGTGCACGATCCGGACGACCGCGCGGGGATCGCCTACCTGGCCAGCACCCGGGAAGGCCGGCGGGTTTACCTGAATCGCCTGCTCACCGACGCCGATGTGGTGCTGCCCGTGGGCCGGCTGGGTTATGACTCCGACCTGGGGTTCCGCGGGCCGTGGAGCGTGCTGTTCCCCGGGCTGAGCAATCGCGAGACCCTGCGCAACTTCCGCGATCATGCCTTACCCCAGCCCGGGATCGGGATGCTCACTGGCCCCGGCGCGAGGGCGCGGCTGGACGAGTCGATCGAGGTGAGCTGGCTGCTGGGCACGCAGTTCTACCTCGGGATCATTCCGTCGGCGCGGGGAGTGCTGGATGTCGTCGCCGGCCGGGATGCCGCGGTGCGCGAGCAAGGGATCGCCGTCGTCGAGCGGGAGTGGAAGCTCGAGGCACCTTCGCGTGCCGAGCTGGTCGTCGCCGGGGTCGGCGGGGCGGAGTCTCCGGCCACGCTCGCGGAGATCGCCGCGGCGCTGGAGACAGCGACCCAGCTTGTCCAGCATGGGGGCAAGATCGTCGTGCTGTCGCGGGCCGCCGGCGCGATCGGGCCGGCCGTGCAGCGGCTGATGGGTCTCGACGACCCGCGCGAATTCACGGCCGCGCTCCGCGGTCACGAGGCCGACGAGGACGCCCCGATCGCACGCCGGATCGCACAGGCCACAGCCTGGTGCGACGTGTTCCTCTCGAGCGCACTCGACCCCGAGACCGTCGAGGCCCTTTCGATCGTCCCGCTCGAACGGCCCGATCAGGCCCGACGGCTCGCGGCCTCGAGCGGCTCGGTCACAATCGTCAGTCGTGCCGAGCTGACCTATGCCCGGGTGGTCGACGAGATCGACTGAACACGTCAGCCACCAGGATTCGCGCAACCCGCCTCTTCCCGGGGAGAAGTAGGGGCTTATAATAGATCTGGATTCGCGTATCTGGCCGCGCGACCAGCGCCAAATCCAGCCGCCCACGGCATGGTGGGGAATGGTAAGCGGGTGCGGACATGAACGCCATTTCGGTGGGGCTCGCCCGTAGCGTCGTGGCGACGGCCATGCTGACAGGCCTCGCGACCCTCGGATGGTCGCAGAGTCCGAATGACCTGGGCGGGATCGGGGCGGATGGGAAGATCGGGCGGGGCACGTCGCCGGGCGAGCACCCGGGCGCCGTGGACTTCCCCAGGTTTCGGTACACCCAGATTTACGTGGCGACACCGGTGGAGGCCGCGCCGGCTGTGCGGCCGTCGGCGCTGTCGGCCCCAACGACGGCGCGTCCGCCGGCGGAGCCGGTTTCGCGCGTCCGGCGGGTCCCGGCGCTGGTGCGGAACAATCCGTACATGGCCTTCCACCGTGGGTGGGTCCATGGCTACTGGAACACGGCGGCGAGCCGATCGACCAGCCGGGCTTCCTCGCCGGCATCGGCAGGGGAGCCGGGCGGTCCTGGCGCGGCATCGGCGACGGTGCCCGAGCCGGGGATGGGCCTGGGCTGGGGACTTCCCGCCTGGCTCGTCGGGCCGATGGTGTACGAGTGGGGTTATTATTCCTTCGTGAATCCGTACCTGGCCGCGAGGCCGGCGGGAGGCGATCAGCCCGCGCCGTATGCGGGGCCCACCCCGGCGCTCCTGGCCCTGCCGACCGCAACCCTCGTGGACGAGGCGCTACGGGATTTCCGCGCGGCACGCGAGGCGTTCCACCGCGAGGACTTCGTCGAGGCCCTGCGGCGGGTCGACGCCGCGCTTTTACTGATGCCCGGCGATCCCTCGATCCAGGAAGTCAGGGGCCTGACCTTGATGGCGCTGCATCGCTATCGCGAGGCCGCCGAGGTGCTCTACTCGGTGATCGCCGTCGTCCCTGGCTGGGACTGGATGACGATGACCCGCCTGTACCGCGACACCACGGCCTTCACCCGGCAGCTTCGGGACCTCGAGACGTTCTCCAGCGAGAATCCCCGCTCGACCGCCGGCCATTTTCTGCTCGCGTACCTGTATCTCACCACGGGCTATGCCAACGATGCCGCGGCCCAGCTCGACGAGGTTGTGGCTCTGTCACCGAACGATTTCCTGGCACGCCAACTGATGCGGGCGTTGCGGGCTCGCAGGCGCAGCGCCTCGCCGCCGGTCGAGCGGCGTGGACGCGGCTCGGGAAACCTCGCCGGCCGATGGATCGCGCGGCCTCGGCCAGACACCACCATCACCCTGGAAGTCCAGGCGAACGGCCGGCTCGTCTGGAAGATCGCCGGACCGCGGCAGGCCCAGGAATTCGACGGGTTCGCCTCGTACTCCGACGGCACCCTGGCGCTCACCCAGGATCCGGACAACGCCATGGAGGCGCGGGTCATCTGGACCGATCCACGGCATTTCCGCCTGCATCTGCTCGAGGGGCGCCAGGACGACCCGGGTCTGACCTTCGAGCGATCGCCGTAACAGCCCGTCGAGCGCTTGACGCTTGCATGAAGCACTGCGAAGGAAAAAGCGGACTGGCTCCTGGCCCGCCCGGCCGGCAACACCAGCCCTCGAATGCGTCAGGGTCGGGTGCCTGTCTCCTCGAAGGCCCGTTCTCGCGTGGCGGCTCAGTGCGCTCAGAGACGCAGCGAAGATGTCCATCGGTCGAGGCCGGTTCGATCCGTTGGGTCGATTGGGCGCCCTGTGACGCCTTCGATGGACGTTACCGGTTCCTCTCGGATCCTCCGCGTCTCAGCTCAGCGCTCCGAGATCGACTGACTTCTCTGCGTCTCTGCGTCTCTGCGTCTCTGCTTTCTCTGCGTCTCTGCGTGAAACTCCTCCTCCGCCAGCGGCGCCCACACCGCAGAGATCCTCTTACCCGGGCACGAAAGATCCTCAAGTAGGTCGGGCATTCTTGCCCGACATGCAGGCCCCGTCGGGCAAGAATGCCCGACCTATTACGCCGGCAGAAAAGTCGGTCAGGCTCTCAGCCTGACACGCCTTCATTGTCAGGCTGAGAGCCTGACCTCCTTGAGGATCTTCCTTGCCGGGGTGAGAGTTTGATGCTGGCATAATACAGTGGAAGATTCCTGTATAAGGGCCTAACGACAATGGATACCGACTCCGAGTCTTCGGGGTGCCTGCTTCCTTTTGTTCGGGCTTCCAGGTGTTGGTGCCGGCCCCGGGGATCGGTTACGATGGGTGCGGCCGCACGATGGTGACACCCCGGCCCTTCCCTTGTCCCGAAGCGATCGTTCGCATGCCAATGTCCGATTCCTGCCGACCGACCTTGCCGGACCTCTGCCTGATCGATCGCTCGGACCGCTCGCGGATCGAGATCACCGGGCCCGACCGCGCGAAGTTCCTGCACAACCTCACGACCAACGAGGTGAAGCGGCTGCCGGCCGGCCGCGGGTGCGAGGCGTTCGTCACCAGTGCCCAGGGCAAGACGATCGGGTACGTCACCATCCTGGCGGACGAGAACCGGATCCTCGTGCGGACGGACCCGGGCGGGATGGAGCTGGCGCTGCCGCACCTGACGAAGTACGGCATGTTCGACGACGTCACCATCGAGGACCGCTCCGAGGCCACCTTCGAGCTGCATATCCTCGGCGAGGGCGTCGACGCCCTGGTCCGCCGGGGCGCGGTGGCTCCGCCCGATGCGCCCGAACTCACACACCGAATCTCCGAGCTGGGCGGCCGTCCGGTCCGCCTGGTCCGCGAGGCGCCAGCCGGCATCGCGGGGATCACGATCCTCGGCGAGCGGGCCGACGCCGACACCGTCACGGCGACCCTGGCGGCGTTCGCTGACGGCGTGGGTCTTGCCGTGCTGGAGCCGGCCGAATTCGAGGCTTTGCGCATCGAGGCCGGGACGCCCGCGTTCGGCAAGGACATCACCGAGAAGAACCTGCCGCAGGAGTTCGCCCGCGACGACCGGGCGATCAGCTTCATCAAGGGGTGCTACCTCGGGCAGGAGACCGTGGCCCGCATCGACGCGCTCGGGCACGTCAACCAGTTCCTGAGGGGCCTGACATTCGAGCCGGGCTCTTGCTGCCCGGCGCCCGGCGCATCGCTGGAGGCGGACGGCAAGCGGGTCGGCGCAATCACCTCGGCGGCCGACTCGCCGTGGCGCGGGCACCCCGTGGCGCTGGCAATGGTCCGCGCCGCCCATGCCCGTGCCGGCACTCCCCTGAGTCTGGCCGTCGAGGGTTCTGATCGCCCCCTCATCGCGACGGTCGTCGACCTGCCGTTCCCGCCTCGGGCCTGATCGTGCACATCGGTGGGATCGCGGTGTTGTCCCGGATGAATGGAAAACATGTCGCGATCTTCCTCCGCCAGGCTGTCGTCTCCGCCGGGCTCGAGGCCCGCATCGTTCCGTTCAGCCCGTGGCCACCCGCCAGTTCCGCGTTTCCGGCGAACCTGGCAACAGGCCGACGCCACCGGCCTCGCCACCATCCATCGGCCGCCGTCAACGGCTTCGGCCTCGTCGAGTGGCCCCTCGACGAGGCCCACACGGGCGCGATGGGAAATCGCCCTTGACCTGGGGCGATCGCCTCGGATCGGTGGCGGGGCTGGTTGCGCCCGGCGAGTCCAACTTCAACACTCCGGGCCCCGAGATTTGGGGACACGCGGGATTCGGGAGCGATCGGTCCTCGCGCCGAAGGGTCCAGAACAGAACAGAACAGAACAGAACAGACCAGTCCAGGGCATCGCCCCGGGGGATGGGAGCTGGGTCACCACGGACCCTGATCCCTGAAGGGGTGATTCCGTTCCGGGGGCCCGGAGTCGTTTTTCGCCGAGCACGATCTCCGGGACGGATTGGGAACGGTTTCGCCCACACTTCTCGCCGAACACCACCTGGCTGAGGCTGGACCCATGCGGATCGGTCCGTGCCCCGAGGATCGCCGACGAAATAAACTCCCGGGTTCCGGGGGGTACGTGGTGGCGGGTTCTCGGGAAGTTATTTCGTCGGCGATCCTCGGGGCGATTCGTGGTGGGGTCCAGCGAGAAGTCTCGTTTCGCCCCTGTCTTCCCGATGTATCTCCGACCGCGGTCTCAGCACGCAAAAAGCCCGGTCGGACACGGGTTTCAGAAGGCTGATCCGGACCATATGTTGGTCAGTGGCCCGACATATGGCCGGATCTTCAGGGCTCAGTCATGGGAGACGATGTTGATCTGCGACTCCGTCCCCAGGGCGTTGCCGTGGGCTGATTTGTTCATGCGGTTTCGGGGCGAGGGACACGCCGTGCCACGGAAGCCGGATCAACGCGGGTTCGCGTCAATACCAACAGTCCATCGCGCCAGGTCCTCACCCGGCTCCGACTCCTGGTCGGCCAGCGCCGCGATGTGGTCCGCAAGAGCGGGACGCTGCTCAGGGGTTCGAGGGCATCGCCCCGGGTTTCGCCTTGATCTTTGCCTTCTCCATCTGATCGCCCAGCATGCCCTTGAACTGGGCGGTGTCGGTGGACTTGGTCAGATCCACGGGCCGCGCCTCCTCTTTGTCGCCGCAGCCGGCGATCAGCAGGGACGAAAGGACCGAGGCGATGACCGCGTAACGCGTGGTTCGCACGAAGGATCTCCTTGGGATGAGCCTTGGGTGAATCGACCATTCTCCGCCGCGGGGGGCGAACCGCACGGGACTCCCTCGCGCCAGCGAGGGGCCGCGTGCGGGGCGCCCCATCGTGCTCAATACGAATTCGAACCGATGATCTCTGCTCCGTTGCGGGTGCCGAGCGCCCACCAGATGTTGAGGCCGATCGTATTCTTGATGAAATGGACGGAGCCGTCCGCGAAGCAGATGTTGACGCCGCCAGGGTGGTTGCTTGCGGGTGGGAACGCGTCGGCGATTGACGCATAGCCCCCCGTGTTGCCGTCGGTGGTCGAGTCACACCCGAAACTGTTGGGCGGCATGAAGTGGTTGTATGCGTCCCACATCTCGCACGAGCCTGGGTTTCCACCGATCCAGACGTCGCCGTTGGGCGGCGAGAGTGTGCCGAAGGCAGGTACCGAGCCCGGCACCCCCTGGCAACTCTTGACGAAAAGCAGGGCGATCTGGACGCCGGACGGGCCCAGGTCATAACCGGTCGTCTGCTGAGAGCCGGTGGGCCGCCACAGGTACGTGTCTCCCCGGCCATTGACGGTGGAAAGCGTGACGGCGTTGGCCGCCAGGCCCGCACCAGTGTGGGTCTCGCTGACCAGCGCCGTGTTCGAAGTCCCATCGGTGACCGACTCGAAGCCGACATTGCCCAGGTTGCTGTCGGTGTAGGGCAGGCCGTTGTATCCGTACTGGTCCTGCTGCATTGGGACGACCACCCCGGTGTAGGACATGATGCACGAGGGCCCGCCGGCGTTGACGTGATAACTCTTCGTGCTGGTGACGCCGCCCACGATCTGGTTCGACGTCTTGATGTTCTCCGACGG
>JAKAUH010000594.1 GCA_021818605.1 Planctomycetota bacterium | reverse complement strand
TCAAGATCTGGAAGGACAACAAGGTGCAGCTCACCACCGAGTGCTTCGTCAAGGGGTACAAGGGGAACGAGCGCGACGGCATCTACCGCCGGGCCATGGGGACGAAGGGCGGCGATCGTCTGCCGGGCGAGTTCGCCCCGGTCAAGGGCTCGAAGATCGGCGAGCTGGCCGCGCGGTTCGAGATCGTGCTGGGGTACACGCCGCCGGCGTGAGTCTCTCCCCGTGGAACGGAACCAGAGACGAGGAGAGCCGGGACCGATGGACCGCGCGAGGACCCGGACCGACGGGGCGCGACACAGCACGCCGAATTCGCTGGGCGGATCTTGTTTACCAACGCGGAGGGCTCCTGTGCGGTATCACGCTCCTGATGACCGATTGGTGATCACGAACCCGACCCCGGAGCAGTTGGATCGCGAGCTGCGCACTCGCCCGCATTCTTACTGGCAGTCGGGCGGTAACGGCGAGGCGAGCCTTGATGCTGGGCCAGGCGAGCCGGCGCTCTGGATCAAGCAACCGGAGCCGGGATGGTTCTTCCTGACCTACTCGCGCCCGGACACCAACTGGCTGGTGCCGTACAGCGGGGGCTCATGCGAGGATCTGGTCCAGGACGAGCGGGGCGGCGATCTGTTCCTGATCCCGCGAGCGTGCCTGGTTGACACCGACTCGGCCGTCGAACTGGTCAAGTCCTTCCTGGCGAGTCGCGAGCCCGGCTCTTCGGTGACGTGGCGGTACTGGCATGAGCTTCCCTTGCCTGACGAAGCGGTCCGATGGTCGGGTGGGGATTGATCTCGTGCCAGTCAGGCTGGGGAAGCCGGCCAGCGAAGCGATCCGCCGGATCCACCCGTCGGCGGGCCGCTGGACCTGTGTGTCAGGTTAGCCGCAAAGCATGTCTAACCGTGCGATCCCGCGAATTTGCCTGCGGCGGTACGAATCGGCGCGCTGCGGCCGCAAGGCGGTTCGTGTAAACTACAGGGTGTCGGTTCCCGAATGGAGGTGTCCGATGCCCCTGACCATCGACGTCGATCTGCCGGCGGACCTGGCACGGTTCCGACTCCCGGCAGCCGTTGCCTGCCGACTCCAGAGCTTTCTCGACCGGCAGGATGCCGGCGAGACCCTGACCGCCGACGAGCGAGCCGAGGCGGAGGGCTTGGCCGACCTGGCCGAACTCCTGACACTCCTGCGACTACGGGCCGAGCGAGCGACGTCATGAGCGACATCCCGGCCCATCTGCGGGATCAGGTCGTCTTGCGGGCCGGCAATCGTTGCGAGTACTGCGGACTCTCGCAGGTCGGCCAGGAGGCAGCATTCCATATCGACCACGTCGTCCCTCGGGTCGCAGGCGGCCGGACAGAGTCGGAGAACCTTGCCCTGGCATGCGTATCGTGAATTTTGAAGAAACTGTACAGTTGTCTCCGCCTGGTCCCCGCAATCGATGACCACGGCATGCGGGAACCGTGGTCGTCGTGGCCCCGGGAATAGAATGACATTGCTGCTTCCGCTATGGCTGCCAGCATGAAGACCGACGTCGAGTATGTAGCAGACGGCACGAGCAGACATCGTCGTCAACTTGTCCAGTCGATGGTCGATTCAGGCAACCTTGCGGGGACTGCGGAATTCACTGCTCTGTGCCAGGCCTCTAAATCCGAGTCGACCGGTGGTTCGACGGGGTGCGCCGTGTACATGTGGGCTAATCGGCTGGTGGCAGGATCCAACGATACGAACGCCTCGAAATGATCTCCCTGTTCGAAGGCGGCAAAGTCATCGGGCGCCTCCTGGAGGTCTATCTGCTCGACACGCCCGTCGAACCAATGTACCGTCCATATGTCGCCGTCGGCCTCCATCACTTCGCCGCGCTGATATGTCGTTATGAGCCTGTCCCGTGTGTAGGACCGCAGGTCAAGATGCGATTCCAGGACGGCCCAATCTCGACGGTCTTCCCCCTCGCCTACAATCGGCAGAAGGGAGTCGACACGGAAGGCCATCGTCGATCCACATGCCTGGAATTCGCCTGCCAGGGGTTGGCGCAATTTGTATCGAGCACGGCCGTATTCGATGTGCTCCAGAGTAGCGGCCTGGCGATCCTTACCTTCCTCGACGTTCAGGCGGTCGGGTCGGTTACGAGCGACAGGCGAGGCTGATTGTCGCCATCTGACGTGCAAGTCCTCCGGCAGCCTGAAGTGCTCAGGATGTCCCTGGGCAAGCTGCTCCGGTACGTTGGCTTGCTGGGGTGGGCGCGGGTATCTCCCGCGAGGAGGTGCGTTCGGCCGCCGGCTCAAACGATCGCCTTCTCTTATTTTGTTGTTGGAGGGTTGGCTCCTGTTAATGCCGGTACGAATGTCTGGCAATGGGGTTTGGGGGACTGGCATGTTGCCTCCTGGCAGTTTACTCGAACACACGCATATCTTTGGATGCAATGAATTCACGCAACGAACGGTCTTTCCTGATCGCGCGATCGACAACTTCCTTCAATCTGTCCAAGTCACTGGAATCCAAAGCAATGAAGAAATTTCGAAATTCTCCACGAATGGAATATCCGATCTTGAGTGTATGCTGGGCTACAAACGCCTTCGGCGGGGAATCCGGGGAGTCTCCGAAGACGGGCCGCAGGTCGGTTAATATCCTGGCCCGATAATAGTTCCTTTCATTCTGGTAGACGATATCCGAGCCTTTGGAAATGGTTCCGAGTGTCTCCGGGTTGGAGAACATGTCACCCAGGATGGAGGTGATGCTCCCCCATTCGGGTTCTCCACGGTCGGGAAGACCGGCCTCGAGATCGGCATCGCGACGGCAGACCTCGACGATCGCCGCGGCGAACTCTTGAGGGGCGATCAGCTCTTCGGCCCTTGTCATCTCCAGGTCGACGATCATTTGGATGACCGGCTTGAGCTGTTCGGCGGCGCCGGCGTCGACCTGTGTAGCGACGAGGTCGACAAACGAAGTCTTCGAAGCCGTAGAGTGCGCTCCTCGTATTGATTCGGCCATTCGCCTTAGTTGGGCTAATTCGAGCGAAAGGAGGGCCTTGAGCGGCTCCTTCCAGTAATCGACTATCCACTCTAACGCAGGCTTGTGGGCCAAGAGTCAAGCTCGGGACCAGTTGGCGTTTGTCTACAGAACGGCTTCCGGCTGGATGATGGCCGGTCACAACATAAGAACCACTCTATTCCGGCCTGGGCCGCCCGTCCAGCCCAGAGGCAGATCAACGCAAGGCTAATGTTGGCCTTGTGTTGAGGCATCACAGCACCAGCTCGGCCCGCACCACGCCGTCCTCGGGTTCGTGGGTCAGGCGGAACCCCAGCTTCTCGCAGACCCGGCGCATGCCCAGGTTCTCGGGGAGGATCGAGCCGACGATCCGGGCGATGCCCTCGGTGCGGCCGATGCCGATCAGCCGTTCGAGAAGCGCCGTGCCGAGTCCTTGCTTCTGGAAGCTGTCCGAGATCAACAGGGCGAACTCGGCCTCGCCGGTGCCGCGGAGCTTGCTCAGCCGGCCGACGCCCAGGATTTCGCGGCCGCCATCGCCGGTCCGTTCGGCCACGAGGGCCATCTCGCGGTCATAGTCGATGAAGCAGATGCGCGTGAGCCGTTCGTGCGCGACGCGCGTCGAGAGCTTCATGGCGTGAAAATAGCGCAGGGCCACGGAGCGCTCCGACAGCGTCCCGTGGAACGCCACGAGCAAGGGCTCGTCCTCGGGGCGGATCGGCCGGAGCACCAGCGGGGTCCCGTCGTCGGCCGTCCAGAGGGTGGTCAACTGGCCCGGGTAGGGCCGGATCGCCGGATGCGGCAGCGCGGATTCGGCCACCTCGGGACCGTGGACGATCACCCGTGCGTCGAGTGCCAGCAGCCGCTCGGATGAGGCGAGGAGCGGGTTGATGTCGATCTCGCGGATCCCCGGTTGCTCGACCACCAGGTCGCTGAATCGGACCATCAGCCGCTCGAGCGCGGCGAGGTCCACCGGCGCGCGGCCGCGCACGCCCTTGAGCGCGGTGAGGATGCGGGTCTGCTCCATCATCCGACGGGCGAGCGTGGTGTTCAGCGGCGGCAGGGCGAGCGCGCGGTCGCGGAAGACCTCGACGAGTTGGCCGCCGGTGCCGAACAGGAGCACCGGACCGAACTGCGGGTCCAGGCTGCTGCCGACGATCAGCTCGTAGCCGTCGAGCCTCGCCATCGGCTGGACGCTCGCGCCGTCGAAGTGCCCCGGCCCGGCGTGAGTGCGCACGGATTCCTCGATCGATCGGAACGCGGCGCGGACGGCGTCGGCGTCGCGCAGGTTGAGGTGCACGCCGCCGACGTCCGTCTTGTGCGTGATCGTCCGCGAGTGCAGCTTGAGCACGACCGGAAACCCGATCGCCTCGGCGGCGGCGACAGCCTCATTTTCCGTCACGGCGACGCGGGTCTCGACGGTGGGAATGCCGTAAGCGGCGAGGATCCGCTTCGACTCGTACTCGGTGAGCACGGTCCGGCCCTCGGCCCTGGCCGCGGCGACGATCGAGGCGGCCTTCTCGCGGGCGCCGCTGGCCGCATCGCCGCCAGCGGCCGGCAGGGTTGGGGTCTCGTAGATCGCCTGGAGATTGTAATGCGACCGCCACATCAGTGTGAAGACGCGGGCGGCGGTGTCCGGGTACGCGAAGGTCGGGATGCCGGCGCGGTCGAGGATCTCCTCGCCGGGGCGCACCGATTCGCCGCCCATCCAGCTTGCCAGCACGGGCTTGCCGGGGAGGTGCGCGAACCG
The DNA here is from genome assembly GCA_021818605.1 of Planctomycetota bacterium. Taxonomy (GTDB): domain Bacteria; phylum Planctomycetota; class Planctomycetia; order Isosphaerales; family Isosphaeraceae; genus JAKAUH01. Next base: position 7,360 of record JAKAUH010000594.1, on the reverse strand, counting down.
CGCGAGCTGGCTGGCCGTGGCGGTCGGGTCGCTCATCGCCTGGGGCGTCAGGATCACGAGCAGGCCGTCGGTGCCGGGGTCCTGCGCGGCGGCCTCGAGGGTGCGCGTGTACCGGGATGCATCCGCATCGCCCAGGACGTCGATCGGATTGGCATGGCTCCAGGCCGAGGGGAGGAAGCCGTCGAGCGCTGTTTTGGTTTCGGTCGACAGGGTCGCCAGCTCGCCCCGGCCCTCGATCAGGGCATCGGTCGCCAGCACGCCGGGTCCGCCGGCGTTGGTGACGATCGCCAGCCTCGGCCCGCGCGGACGGGGCTGCTTGGCCAGCACCTCGGCCATGTCGAAGACCTGCGAGATCGTGCTCACCCGCAGCACCCCCACGCGGCGGAATGCGGCGTCGAGGACCTCGTCGCTGCCGGCCATCGAGCCGGTGTGCGACGCCGCCGCCTTCGCCGCGGCCTCGGTCCGGCCCGCCTTGATCACGATGATCGGCTTCGAGAGCGCGACCTCGCGCGCCGCCGAGAGGAACGACCGCGCGTCGCCGATCGTCTCCATGTAGATCACGATGCATTTGGTTTCGGGGTCGTCGGCCAGGTAGTCGATCAGGTCGCCCCAGCCGACGTCGAGCATCGATCCGATCGAGACAAATGCACTGAAACCCACGTTGACCCGCAGGCTCCAGTCGAGGATCGCCGTGCAGAGGGCGCCGCTCTGGCTCAGGAAGCCAACCGTCCCGCGCCGGGCCATGCCCGCGGCGAACGTGGCATTGAGTCCGATCACCGGGTTCATCACGCCCAGGCAGTTCGGTCCGATCAGCCGCATCTTGCCGCGCCGGGCCTGCTCGAGCACCTGGCGCTCGAGCTCGGCGCCGGCGGGCCCGACCTCCTTGAACCCGGCCGAGATGATGATCGCGCCCTTGACCCCGGCGTCGGCGCACTCGCCGATGACCTGCGGCACGGTGGGCGCGGGCGTCACCACGATGGCCAGGTCGACGGGCTCGGGGACATCCTCGATCGTGGGATGCGAACGGATGCCCAGGACATTGGGCCGCTTCGGGTTGACCGGGTACACGGTCCCGCCGAACGGGCTGCCGATCAGGTTCCACAGGATCGATCGTCCCACGCTGCCAGCCTTCTCGCTGGCTCCGATCACCGCGACGGAGCGGGGCGAGAAGATCGCGTCGAGCGGCCCGCGCGGCTCGGACCGGTCGGGATCGCGGGTGGTTGTCGGATCGCTCATGGCGGCCTCCAGGGACATCGAGGTCTGGGCGGATTCACGAGGTTATTGTGGTGGATCGGCTGGCTGGTGTCCATCGCGACGGAACAGGGATGGGGCGCCGCGTCGCCTTGAGAGCCGGGACGGTTCCGAGTTACCATGGAAGCCGTGCTGCCTCCATCTCAGTGAGGAGATTGTCGAGCCATGTCCGATCGCCATTCGATGATGACGCGGCCTGGTCCGATTGCCGAGGGAGTTGCGGGCGATGGCGGCGCGATGACGTCGCTTCCGCCGCTCGTCGAGGGCCAGCGGCTGGACCAGCCGACATTCCACCGGCTGTACGAGGCGATGCCGCGCGGCACGCGGGCCGAGCTGATCAATGGAGTCGTGTTCATGCCCAGTCCCGTTGGCCACGAGCATGGCACCGCTCACGTGCCTGTCATTGTCTGGCTCCACTATTACGTTGAGCAGACTCCCGGCCTCCAGGTCGTGGACAACGCCACGGCAATCCTGGGCAACAGGAGCGAGTCCCAGCCCGACGCTTTCCTGCATATCCTTCCGGAGTGGGGCGGCCGGACCCGGGTCGAGAAGAAGATGCTTCGCGGTGCGCCGGAGTTGGTGGTGGAAGTTGCCCATTCGAGCCGATACGTTGACCTCGGCCCGAAGCTGGAGGATTACCAGCGAGCGGGCGTTCTCGAATACGTCGTTCGCGCCCTCGAGCCGGATCAGGTCCTGTGGTTCGTGCTGCGGGATGGCGTCCTGGTCCAGCAGGAGCCCGGCGACGACGGGCTGTACCGCTCGGTCAACTTCCCGGGGCTCTGGCTCGATCCCGAGGCGCTCATCCGGGGCGACGGCCGCCGTCTCCGCGCTGTAATCGACCTGGGCTGTGCCACGCCCGAGCACGCGGCGTTCGTCGCCCGCCTCGCCGCGGCGCGTGAGCAGAATCCGGAGCAGCCGCCACCGGCCTGAGGGCGCGACTGCCAGCCTTCCCGCTCACCTTCAGAGGAGATTGTCGAGCCATGTCCGATCGCCATTCGCTGATGACTCCGCCGGCTCCGCTCGCCAAGGGGGTCGCGGAGGGTGATGCCATGACGACGGCGCTCCCGCTGCTCGTCGAGGGCCAGTGGCTGGACCAGCCGACGTTCCACCGGCTGTACGAGGCGATGCCGCGCGGCACGCGGGCCGAGCTGATCAATGGAGTTGTTTCCATGCCCAGTCCCGTCGGCCTCGAACACGGTGTAGCCGAGATGCCTGTGTGTGCCTGGCTTTACTACTACGCGGAGCAGACTCCCGGCCTGAAGGCTGTCCACAACGCCACGGTGATCCTGGGCAAGAGGAGCGAGCCCCAACCCGACGCCTTGCTGCTTATCCTCCCGGAGTTCGGCGGCCGGACCCGGGTCGAGAAGAAGATGCTTCGCGGTGCGCCGGAGCTGGTGGTGGAGGTCGCCCATTCGAGCCGATACGTTGACCTCGGCCCGAAGCTGGAGGATTACCAGCGAGCGGGCGTTCTCGAATACGTCGTTCGCGCCCTCGAGCCGGATCAGGTCCTGTGGTTCGTGCAGCGGGACGGCATCCTGGTCCAGCAGGCGCCCGGCGAGGGTGGGCTGTACCGGTCGGTCAACTTCCCCGGCCTCTGGCTCGATCCCGAGGCGCTCATCGGGGACGACGGCCGCCGCCTCCGCGCCGTAATCGACCTGGGCTGTGCCACGCCCGAGCACGCGGCGTTCGTCGCCCGCCTCACCGCGGCGCGCGAGCGGAATCGCGAGCAGCCGCCACCGGCCTGAGCGCTCGCCTCCCATCCATCCCGCTCACTTCTTCAGCGGTTTTATCTTGATATTTTTGAACCAGCACGGCGAGCCGTGGTCCTGGAGACCGATGTAACCCGAGCGCGGGTGGTCCTTGTAAACAACGTCAAACTTGTGCTCCGAGCCGTCCGGCCGTCGATTGGGCCGCGTCCACTTGTCCAGGTTCATGCGGGTGACCGCCTCGCCATTGAGTTCGACGGCGATGTTCGGCCCGTCGCAGGTGACGACCATGTGGTTCCACTGGCCCACCGGCTTCATGGCGTTCTTTGCTGGCTTCACCAGGTCGTAGATCGCGCCGGTGTCGTGATAGCCGGCCGATTGGGTGTCGTCGATCGCGACCTCGATGCCGTTGAAGCCGACGTCCTTCCCCGGGCGCGGGGTCAGCGGGAACGTCCGGATGAAGACGCCGCTGTTGCACCCCTTGCTGATCTTGAAGTCGAGCGACAGCACGAAGTCCGACCACGGTTTCTCGTGGATCATCATGTAGCCGCCCGAGCCGTGCGGGTTGATGCAGCCGTCCTCGACCGGCACCTTGCTGGGCGTGCCCGAGCTGGTCTTCCAGCCGTCGAGCGTCTTGCCGTCGAACAGCAGAATCCAGCCTTCGCTGCGTTCCTGCGGACTCAGGCCCTCGGCGTCGCTGTCGCCGGGGCCGGCGAACGCGGCCGACGCGGTCAGCACCACCAGCATGCAGGGCCAGCCAGCCGTCGCGATCGTCCGCGTGTTCATTCGGATCCTCGTTTGTGCAGGAGGGAGGGACTGGCGCGGTCGGGAATGCCCGGCCGCCCGCCGCCCGATTATCGCGCGGCCGGTGGCACTGTTCAACGATGGGATCGGGACGCCCGCGCTCCGGCCAGCCTCCGGCTCGACTATCATGGGAGGGTGCGGACTGGGGATCGACGACATGGGAGGCCGCGAGCATGGCGAGGGCGAAGGCGGGCGGGTCGGCGGGTGCGCGGGTGGTGGCGATCACGGGGGTCACGCGGGGTCTGGGCCGCGCGCTGGTCGAGGCCCTGGCGCGGGCCGGCCATCGCGTGGTCGGATGCGGCCGGACGAAGGAAGCGATCGGGCAACTGCGGTCCAGGCTCGGCCATCCGCACGACCTCGCCGCTCTCGACGTGACGCACGACCTGGCGGTGAAGGCCTGGGCCGATCGGATCATCGCCGAGCATGGTCCGCCCGACCTCTTGATCAACAATGCCGCCGCGATCAACCGCAGCGCGCCCCTGTGGGAGGTCCCGGTCGACGAGTTCGACCGCGTGATCGACGTGAACATCAAGGGCGTGGCCAATGTGATCCGGCACTTCGCGCCGGCGATGATCGCGCGGGGCACGGGCGTGATCGTCAACGTCAGCTCGGGCTGGGGCCGGTCGACGTCGCCCGAGGTGGCTCCCTACTGCGCCAGCAAGTGGGCCATCGAGGGCCTGACCCGCGCCCTGGCGCAGGAACTGCCGGCCGGTCTGGCCGCGGTGCCGGTGAACCCCGGGATCATCGACACCGAGATGCTCCGGAGCTGCTTTGGCGAATCGGCCGCGAACTATCCCGCGCCCGAGGAATGGGCCCGCGCGGCCGTGCCGTTCTTCCTCGACCTGGGACCGGCCGACAACGGCAAGCCGATGACCGTGCCGGGACACTGACGCGCGGCCCTCAGTCGAGAAATGTCGGCGGACCGCTGCCTCGCCTTGTTTCCGCGCCGGCCTTGCGCGATTCGATCTGGAAGTAGAGATAGTGGAGCCGATTGGCGAAGCGATAGCAGCCGGCGGCGGCCTCGGGGTCTGTCACGATCACGTCGAGATCCTTGAGTCGTTTCAGGAAGTTATCGAGCGCGCGCTTGTCGTCGTCGCCCAGCAGCTTCAGGAGCTCGGAACGGCGGAAGTGGAATCCGAACGGACTACTTGCGATCCGCCGGAGGATCGATCGATAGCGGGGAGAGCGCAGGGCGTCGATCACCTTGGGCTGGAGGAATTTCGAGCCGATGATCTCGGCCGCCTGGCGGATTCCGGACCTCGCATCCGATTCGGTGATCTCGGTCGTCGGGGCCGCTCGCCAGACGGCGTCGCCGATCTCGTGCCCGATCACGGGAAGGCCGCCGGTGTAGTGGACCATGTGCTTGAGCGCCTGGGGCTCGACCGTCGCCGAGCCGTTCCGGAATGTCTCCGTGAAGAATCTTTCGGTCTCGGTCTCGTCCCAGGGCCGGATTTCGGTCAGGGCGAAGACGCGATCGAGCGACGGCTGGAGGGCGAGCAGGTGCTGTCGCCGCTCCTCCAGTCCGACGATCAGCATGCAGAGGTTCAGGCCCTCCTCGCCGGTGGCGATCTCGTCGACCGTGCTCTTCAACCAGTTCGCGAACTCGGCGGAATGCGCCAGGCCGTTGATGTCGTCCAGGATCAGCAGGAATGCCTTCCGCTCGCCTTTCAGCTTGGTGAGGAGGTGGCGAATCGTCGGGACGAACTCGTGCATCAATTGCTGGAGATCGTCCTGCGTGAGCTTCAGCTCAACCGAGATCCCGAAGAGCCCGACCTCGCCCACATGCTTGCCGAAGAAGTCCTTGAGCTTGCCGTACCAGGGCTTCTCGACGTTCTCCTTCAGGAGGCGATCGAGCGTTCGGCGGATCATGTCGGGCACGTCCCTGGCTCCCCCCAGGAATACGTGCGCGCCGGCCACTCGATCCTCTCTCTCGGAGAGATGCCTCACGAACGAGACGAGCGACGTCTTGCCGATCCCGCGCTCGCCGGTGACGAACCCGATCTTGAATCGTCCTCTGGCCGCGGACCGCACGAGACTGCGCAATTGCTCGATCTCCGCGACCCGACCCACGAAGAACTCGATCGGGACGGGTTGCCCGGGAGTGAACGGACTAAACTCTGGGTTCATTCTCCCCTCCGGATCGTGCGGGCGGTGCCGGACCAGAGGCAACCGCGCGACGCGCTGCTTTAGTCGGGGGCTCTCTCGGCCCATCTGGCCATCGTCGTCGGGGCTCGTCCGGCTTGAGACGATAAGACCGCGCCATTCATCCACACCACGGCGACTCCATTATAGTCGATACGATCCAGCAGACGCATGCGAACGGAACGCGGGATGTCCGCTACTGCGGTGATCCCCGGCCGACAACGGCAAGCCGATGACCGTACCGGGCTGAACTGCGGCCGGGTGCGCGAATCCCCGCCCCCGACGCCCAGTGGGTTCACCTCGGACCGCCGGTCCTGTATGATGCATTCACGGCTCGAACCGATTAGTAGAGACGCAGACAAATATGATAGAAGAGTTGCGATAATACCGTGTTTGCAATCCGAGGTGCGCGCAGATGGATAGAGAAGAGCGGCTGGGTCCCGGCATGCGCGGAGCGAGGCCGGGGTTGGCGATGGGGATGAATCGACCGGGCGCGGGTGCGGGTGAGGGCGGGCGCGAGGCCCCCACGGCGGCGTCATTAGAGAAGCTCGCCGAGCTGGTGCGGCTGGCGGAGGCGAAGACGCGGGCCAGGAAGCTGGAGGGGGAGACGCAGCACGCGGCCGAGCAGTTCCGCGCGGCCGAGCTGCGCGCCCGCCGGTCGGTCGAGCGGCTGCGCACGGTCCGGCCGGCGGCGTTGCGCACGCTGGAGCAGGCCGACCACGACGAGCACATGCTCAAGGAGCTGGTGCGGAAGCTGGCGCTGTACAAGTCGTCGCTCAGTTCGGAGACCGACGCCGAGCAGCTTGTGGCGGCGTCGAAGGCGGAGATCGAGCGCACCCGCCGCGAGGCGCGCGAGGAGCTCGAGGAGGTCACCCACGATGTCGAGGACGCCCGGCGCGAGCTGCGGGTCGCCACCGACCAGTACCGGGCGCTCCGTCGCGAGATCGACCGGCTCCAGCCCGAGCTGGCCGAGCCGTTCGCCGCGGAGGACCGGCTGCTCTGGGACGCCGAGGCGCACTTCCCCGGCGGCCAGCTCCAGCTCCTGGGGCACGAGGTCGACGCTGGGCTCAATGCCTTCGGCTCGCTGGGCAAGCTCGAGCAATATGCCCGGCTGAAGGTCTGGATCGGCCGGTTCCGTCACTATCAGGCGTCGCATGACCGCGACGCCGACATGACCGAGGAATTGCAGGCGCTCTCGCACCGGGTGTTCCACCAGCTCAAGTTCCTGTCGCGCCAGTACGAGCCGGGCTATATCGAGGCGTTCCGCCAGGACTTCTCGACGGACTGGGCGGCGTATGTCGCCGAGGCGCAGGAGCAACTGGTCCAGGCGATCGAGAACGGCCGGCGCAACCGCGATGCCGAGCTGCAGGCCGCGCGCGACCGCGACCGCGAGCCGGCCGGCGGGCCGGTGGGCGCTGCGGCCTCGCGACCCGCGGCGGGATTCGGCCCGGCGGGCT
>JAKAUH010000530.1 GCA_021818605.1 Planctomycetota bacterium | reverse complement strand
CTCTTCCTCGACAGGACCAGCATGTTGCACCTCCGTGATCATGACAGATCGGCGGTTCTCTTCCCATCCCAGGTCTCCGCGGGGACGCCCCGAGCGAGCAGGAACACCTGGACCATCGTGCCACTTGTAAACACATGGACCACGGTGCCAGTCGTCGGCTCGACCTCCGCGGTCGCCTCGCGCACTTCCACGCCGGTGATCCGTCGGATTTCCTGCCGCAGCGACTCGGAGGAGGTGGCGAACAACTGGCGATGAAACTCCTGCACCTGGGCGGCCCCTGCCGGGGTCGTGGCCAGGGCCGTCTCGGCCGGTGACAGGGCCCCGTGGAGCGTGACGACCAGCGTGTCCCCGCTCAGGACCACTGTCGCCGAATCGGGCGAGTGGCCGGTTCGTCGCTCCTCGAAACGGATGGCCGCGTCCGCGATCTGCTGGGCCATTGTCGCATTGGTATCGGGCATCATGATCATTCCCATCGCTTGCAGCCGACCGGCCCGCGCCGCCATCAACAAAAAAGCCGACGGTGTGGAACGCCCGGGGGCATTCGACAACGTCGGCTTACTCGGAAACGAGCCCCACGGCCCGGCCGTGTTGCCCTTTCTCTCGTCGTCCGACGACCTTGATTCGGTTCTTCTCGGGGCCGACCGCCGGCCCGCGCCGGCTCGGTTGGCAACTCTCGATCATGTTCTTGGCTAGCCCGAAGAAGCAAGTGAAAAATTTTCCGTTTTCTTTTGTCTTGGTCGTAAGCTAGTCTGTGAAACGGCGACCCGAGCCTGGGCGACTGATCAGGACGATCTTCCGCGGCGGCCACGCAAACGGGGAACGGCGGGACAAGTCAGCATGAAATCGCAGGGAGAGATCGAAGCCGCGATCTGTGAAGGGATCACGCGGTTCGAGCAGGAATACATGGGCCGGGGACCCAAGGACATCCGAGCGCACCTGATCGGCGATCTCCTCGTCGTCCGCCTCCAGGGCGTCCTGACCGCCGCCGAACAGCACCTGGTCCGGTCGCTCCCGGCCGAGAAGGGGAGGGACCTGCTCAAGCAAGTCCGGACCCATCTCCTCGAGACGGCGCGGCCGTTGCTGGAGGCGATGGTCCATGATATCACCGGTATCAAGGTCGTGAGCCTCCACCACGACATCAGCACCGCCACCGGTGAAGAAATCGTCGCGTTCACCCTGTCTGAGCCGGTTTCCTTTCGCGAGACAAGGAAGAAGTAGGTCGCTGGCCTCGCGCCGGCAGAGAACAAGGTCATGTCTGAAAGCCCCCGTTTCCAGTCGGCCAGGCCGCCAGGATTCGTCATCTGGGCGGCACAGATCCTCAACAGGCTTGACCTGGCCTGGCGCAATCGGCTGCACCTGGAACCGCGCGACCTCCAGGTCCTGCGCGATCTCTCGCCCGGTATGGGGACCATCGTGGTCTCCAACCACGCCGACGAGGTGGACATGAGGGCCTGCATCGAGCTGTCGCGCCGATGTGGCCGGCGGTTTCTCTACATGATGAACAGCGAGGCGTTCGACGAGGGCTCCGGCAGCGCCGGCTGGTGGCTCCGACGTCTCGGCGCCTTCTCCGTGGAGCGGGGCGGTCGGAACGAGCAGGCGAAACGCTACGCCATCGACGCGGTGAAACGCGGCCAGGAAGTGCTCGTCGTCTTCCCGGAAGGGGAGATCTATTATCTGAACGACCTGGTGCAGCCGTTCAAGAGCGGGGTTGTCGATATCGGGATGCAGGCCGTCGTCGAGTCGCGCCGGGCGCTGCCGGACTGGACCGCCTACCTGGTCCCGATGGCCATCAAGTACCGCTACCGACGACCCATCGAGCCGATCCTGGAGCGGCGCATCCGCCTGATGGAGCAGCATCTCTTCCGTCGCATTCACGGCGACTCGCTCTCGCGAAGGTTGGGCCTCATCATGGCCGAGCTGCTGCATCGCCAGGAGATGATCCATCATCTGGAGCCCGACCCGAACCGGATCGCCGAGCTGAATGAGCGCGTGCAACAGGTGCGGCAGCAGGTCCTCTCGCGGGCAGAGGAGCAATATACCAGCCCGGCCGCCGATTCGCGGTCCCGGACGATGGATCGGACATGGCGGCTCAGCTCGTATCTGCGGGGCCTGTTGAGACAGGGGTGGCAATTCAGCGCCGAGCGTCGAGCGAGATTCCGCATCGACCTGGCGGGGCTGAAACGCGTCGCCCAGATGGCGGGCTGGCAGCCGCATTACGTGGATCTGGACCCGTCGCAGGAACGTCTGGCGGAGACGGTCCTCAAGCTGGAGCGCGAGGTCTACGGGACCGCGCGGCCCCGCCAACTGGCGAAGCGGGACGTGTTCCTGCGCATCGGCGAACCGATCGACCTGGCGCGGTTCGCGGCGCCCTATCTCCAAAACGCGCAGGCGATCCGCCATGGCGTCGCCGAACAGCTCCGCGACGTGATCCAGGGCCTCATCGACGCCATCCCGACGGCACGAACGAAGGCGAGGTGAGGAGTCCTCGCCGTTCAACCGTCACCGACTCCGGTACGGCGGGATGGAACGCCGGGATGCGGCCTGGGTCGGCGAGGATTCCTGTTAGTCATCAGTTGGTCCTTACCTTTCGTTGTCGAAAGGCGTGGGATCTCAAAACGAAGCATCGTGCGTCCGTCGTCCGGCGGCGACATCGCCCTCAGCGCGGATTCCAGCCGGCGAGAACGCGTTCGAGCTCCTCCTTGTGTCGTGTCTCATCGGCGACCTGGTTTTCCAGGCTCACCCTGAGGCCCACGTCCCCGAAGGCATCCGCCTGGCGCAGCCGCTCCTCGTAGTCCGCGATCGCTCGTTTCTCGGCCGCAAGCGCCTGTTCGAGCATCTCCCTCGGCTGGTCGGCGCGGGGGACGACGCCCGGCTCGGTCGTCGGTTCGCCTCCCAGGGTTGCGATCTTGTCCGCCAGGAACTGAGCGTGTCCCTGCTCGTCTGTAATCTCGGACTGGAACAGGGCACGCAACTCCCTGCGGTAGGGCCCCGTCAGCTTGGCCGAGTACTGGATGTACATCACGATGGCCTGGTATTCACCGGCCAGGTCACGGTTGAGTCCCTCGATCAGGGTCTGCCGGTCCACGGCCGGTGGCGTCGGTTTGTCCCTGCCAGCGATGCGGGCGTTCGCCTCGCCTTGCGTCGGTGTTCGTACGGGCACGGTTCGGACCTCCTGATGATTCGTGTTCAAGAATTCGCATGAAGCGCCGGGCATGAGCATGCTACCGGCCGTTCCCCGTCGCCGTCGCCAGGGTTGCTCCGACTCCGGTGATCTCCTCGGATTGCGCCGGATTCCTCACCTCCGGGGATGCCTCCGCGGGCCGCCCATTAACCACGGCCCCCGCGCCGTCCCGGCCGCTCCTCATGAACGCCCCCAGCAATTCGAGCGGCAATGGAAAGATGATGGTCGAGTTCTCATCCGAGGCCACGTCCGCGAGGGCCTGGAGGTAGCGCATCTGCATGGCCATCGGGTAGGGTGTCATGATCTGGGCGGCTTGCCGGAGTTTGTCGGCGGCCTGGAACTCCCCCTCCGCGTTGATCACCTTCGCACGCCGCTCGCGCTCGGCCTCCGCCTGGCGGGCCATGGACCGCTTCATTGCCTCGGGTAGGTCGACGTCCTTGACTTCCACGACGGAGACTTTCACCCCCCACGGTTCGGTGTGGCCGTCGATGATCTCTTGCAGGCGGCGGTTCACCTTATCCCGCTCGGTCAAGAGGTCATCGAGTTCCGCCTGACCCAGGGTGCTGCGCAAGGTCGTCAAGGCCACCTGTGAGGTGGCGAAGAAGAAATCGGCCACCTCCAGTACCGATCGCATCGGATCCACGACCCGGAAATAGAGCACAGCATTGACACGGACCGAGACGTTATCCCGGGTGATGATGTCCTGAGGCTCAATGACTCTCGTAATGGTCCGCAGGTCCACGCGCATCATGCGATCGACCGGCCAGAAGACCAGGATCAGCCCCGGTCCCTTGGGCCTGGGCATGGCCCGGCCCAGCCGGAAGACGACCCCGCGCTCGTATTCATTCAGGATCCGGATGCACGACAACAGGTACACGGCGACCAGTGCCAGGGCGACGCCCAGACCCATTGCGGTCTCGATCATCCACATGGCTGAACCTCCCAAGAATCGTTGTGCGGCAAGGCGGTTTGCCCGACCGAATCTCAAACTTTCGTCAATTCTTCCTGGCCGCCTGGCTTCGCATGATGGTGATCGTTCCAGAGGACAATGGCCGGGTCGTCCAGGGTATGCTCGTAGCCCACGATGCTCAGCGACGCGGTACTGAGCAGAAGGTGCCTCGCATCCTCTGGGGTCAGTCCCATCCATTGCGCGGCGAGGACGCGGGAGAAATGGCCGTGGCCGAAGACGAGTATGCGACCGCCATCCGCCCGCAGGCGGGCGATCACGCGGTCGGCGCGGGCACCCACCTCCGCGAGCGACTCGCCCCCCGGGCAGCCGTCGCGGAAGAGATACCAGCCCGGTCGCTCGCGGCGTATCTCGGAGGTAAGCCGGCCGTCATAATTGCCATAGTCCCACTCGACGAGGTCCGGGATGACCGTGGCGACGGCCGCGAAGCCCGCCAGCTCGCAAGTCCGCCGCGCCCTCCGGAGCGGGCTGACCAGGACCTCGGTGAACCTGATCCCCTCGAGCCGTCCTCGCAACCTCCGCGCGTTGTCCTCGCCCCGCTCGGTCAGGGGGATATCGGTCCGTCCCGTGTGCCGGCCCGACAGCGACCATGCCGTCTCGCCGTGACGGGCCAGGTAGACATCGGGGAGCGATCGGTTCATGACGTCTTCCACGAGACGACCTTTCGGATACTCATGTCTTTTCCATCGTTTCATTGTAATCGCCGCGACGCGCAGCCCGGTTGCACCGGGCTCGATGAGCGAGCGCTTGCTGGGCCGCCGACGCGCGGGACCTGTCGCCGTGCCAGATCTCCAGGGCGGGTTGCTGGATGGCTCGGCCGAACGAGAACGACAACGCCCAGGGCAGCCGCGACCGGAATCGAACATTCATGGCATTCAAGCGGGCTGAAGCCAGTTGAGCGGACTGGCCGCCCGACAGAAAGGTAATCCCCGGGACGGCGGCGGGGACCGCTCGCAAGAGACACCTCACTGTGGCGTCGGCCACCTCATCCACCGTCCCCTGGTCGGGGCAGGTCGATCCCGGAAGCACCATGTTGGGCTTCAGGATCAGGGCCTCCATGGCCACCCGTTGCGTGTAGAGCTGGTTGAAAACGGTCCACAGGACGTCCTCCGTCACGGCGCGGCAACGCTCCAGGGTATGCCCGCCGTCCATCAGCACTTCCGGCTCGACGACGGGGACCAGTCCAGCCTCCTGACACAACGCGGCATAGCGGGCCAACGCCTGCGCGTTGGCCTCGATGCAACCTCGGCTGGGAATGCCATCGCCCAGGGCAAACACCGCGCGCCACTTGGCGAAACGGGCACCCATTTGAAAGTACTCCTTGAGTCGGGCACGCAGCCCGTCCAGGCCCTCTGTGATTCTCTCTCCCGGATGACCGGCCATGTCCTTCGCACCGATATCAACCTTGATGCCGGGAATGATTCCCGCATCGGTGATGACCTTGACGAAGGGAGTGCCATCCTTCGTCTGCTGGCGGATCGTTTCGTCGTAGAGGATCGCCCCACTGATGGACTCGCCGAGTCCGGGCGTGGTCACGATCAGCTCCCGATAGGCGCGCCGGGCCTCCTCGGTCTGGGGAATCCCCGACCCGGCAAATCGTTTGTTGCAGGTCGAGGTGCTTTCATCCATCGCCAGCAGGCCCCTGTCATCGGCGACCATCTTCCTGGCGACGTCGATGAGCGATTGCGTATTCACTTGGGGTTGCTCCACTTCCAGTCGCGGATCTCCGGCATGTCCACGCCGTGCTCGTTGATGTAACGCCTGTGCTCGATGAGCTTGTCTTGAAGCTGCTGCTTGAGATAGGCCCCTCTGGAACCGGTCTGCGGCAGGCGATCGATCACATCCATGACCAGGTGGAAGCGATCCATGTCGTTCGCGACCGGCATGTCGAAGGCCGTGGTGATCGTGCCCTCCTCCTTGTAGCCTCGGACGTGCAGGTTGCGGTTGGTCCGGCGATACGTCAATTGATGGATCAGGAAGGGGTATCCGTGGAAGGTGAAGATGATGTGCTTGTCCTTGGTGAAGAGCGAATCGTAATCGGCGTCGCTCAGCCCGTGCGGGCCCTCGCTGGCGGGCTCGAGCTTCATCAGGTCGACGACGTTGACCACCCGGACCTTGAGCTCGGGTAGATGCTCGCGGAGGATGGAGACGGCCGCCAGCGTCTCCAGCGTGGGGATGTCGCCGCAACACGCCATCACCAGGTCCGGCTCGTCGGCCTGATCGTTGCTGGCCCATTGCCAGATGCCGATTCCCTGCGCGCAATGCGCGGCAGCGGCGTCCATCCCCAGCCATTGGGGGGTGTCGTGCTTGCCGCAGACCACGACGTTGACGTAGTTCTGGCTGCGCAGGCAATGATCCATGACCGACAGGAGACAGTTGGCGTCGGGCGGGAGATAGACGCGAACAATCGCCGACTTCTTGCTGATGACATGATCGATGAATCCCGGGTCCTGGTGAGTGAAGCCGTTGTGATCCTGCCGCCAGACGTGCGAGGTCAGCAGGTAGTTCAGGGAGGCGATCTTCCGCCGCCACGGCACCTCCGCACACGTCTTCAGCCACTTGGCGTGCTGGTTGAACATCGAGTCGACGATGCGGACGAACGCCTCGTAGGTGTTGAACAGCCCGTGCCGGCCGGTCAGCAGGTATCCTTCGAGCCAGCCCATGCACTGGTGCTCGCTGAGCATCTCCATGACGCTCCCGTCGGGCGCGAGGAACTCGTCAGTGGCGACCATCTCGGCTTCCCATTGCCGATTGGTGATCTCGAAGACAGCTTCCAGACGATTGGAGGACGTCTCGTCGGGGCCGAAGAGCCGGAAGTTCCGCGGCTCCTGGTTCCGCTTGATCACCTCGCGAAGGAACGGCCCCAGCACATGCACGTTGCCGGCGTCGACGGCGGTGGGCGACGGGACGCTGATCGCGTAATCGCGGAAGTCCGGCATGCGGAGTTCGCGCAGCAGGCTCCCGCCATTGGCGTGGGGATTGGCGCCCATCCGCCGGTTGCCCTTCGGCGCCAGCTCGGCCAATTCGGGCAGCAGCCGACCGCGCTCGTCGAAGAGCTCTTCGGGCTTGTAGCTCCTCATCCAGCTCTCGAGTTGCTTGAGATGATCGGGAGGCGCCGAGTCCGATACCGTGAGCGCACACTGGTGGGAGCGGAACGTGCCCTCGACCGGGAAGCCATCCACGAACCGCGGCCCGGTCCAGCCCTTGGGCGATCGGAAGACGATCATCGGCCATCGAGGGCGAGTGGTGTCGCCCGTGACGCGGGCGTTGTGGTGGATCTGTTGGATTTGCTCCACCACCTCGTCGAGGGCGGCGGCCATGTCCTGATGCATCTCGTCCGGCTCATGCCCCTCGACGAAGAAAGGCGTCCAGCCGTAGCCGAGGAGCAAGTGCTCCAATTCCTCGTGGGTGATGCGTGCGAGGACGGTCGGGTTGGAGATCTTGTAGCCGTTGAGGTGCAGGATCGGCAGCACCACGCCATCGGTGACCGGGTTGAGGAACTTGTTGGAATGCCATGCGGTCGCCAACGGGCCGGTCTCGGCCTCGCCGTCGCCGACGACGCAGGCGACGACCAGGTCGGGATTGTCGAATGCGGCCCCGAAGGCATGACTGACCGAGTACCCCAGCTCGCCACCCTCATTGATCGACCCCGGCGTCTGCGACGAAGCATGGCTGGAAATCCCGCCGGGGAAGGAGAACTGGCTGAACAGCTTCTTCAGCCCGCCCTCATCCCGGCTGATGTCCGGGTAGACTTCGCTGTAGGTCCCCTCGAGGTAGACGTTGCTCACCACCGCCGCGGCCCCATGTCCGGGACCGCAGATGTAGATCATGTTGAGGTCATGCTGCTTGATGATCCGGTTCAAGTGCGCGTAGATGAAGTTCTGGCCCGGAGGCGAGCCCCAGTGGCCCGGCAACATCTTTTTCACATGCTCCAGCTTCAACGGCTCCCGAAGCAAGGGGTTGTCGCGGAGATAGATCTGGCCGACGGACAGGTAATTGGCGGCCCGCCAGTAGGCATGGATCTTGCGAAGTTGATCCTGGTCGAGGGGACCCGTCCTGTCCGGAGATGGCGACCCCGGTCCGTCGGGAGGGCGGGCCGTGCGAGGTTGATCCGGCGAAACGGGACGCTTCGTGACTTCCTGGGTTGACATGGGCGGGCTCCTTCTGCAGGTCGGATCGGGTTCGTATCTCAGCGCACTTGCGCTCTGGACAACGATTCGTAGCCGGAGATCACGTCGAATAATTCCTCATCGATGGACGTCTGGCGTAGGCGGCGGAAGGTCTGATTCAGGCTTTCCACCAGCTCGTCGATGTTCTTCTCGGCGCGCTGCATCGCGGCCAGGCGGCTCGCGTTTTCGGCCGCCAACGATTCGGCGCACGCCTTGAACAGCGAGACGAAGAGATACTCGCGGACGAGGGCCTGCAACGTCCGCTCACGTCCGCCGATCACCTCGGGCAGGTTCCCGGTCGGCCAGGGGAGATCGGCCAGCCTGAGTGCCCATGCTTCATCCAGGGGCAGCAGGCGTTGGCTGACGGGTTCATACGCCGCCCCGGGCATGGGTCGGTTGTGAAAGAGCCGAAAGTCAGCGATCTCGCCCTGGCCGTGATGCGATTCGCCTTCCACAATGATCCGCCCAACGAGGGGCGTGATGGCGTTGACGGAAGTCGGGACGTTGAAGAGACCCACCGGCGGGACTCCGGCATCCGCGAGCCGCGATCGGACGCGCTCGCCGACGGCCCAGACTTTCTTCTCTCCTGGTAGAGGCCCGAGGGCCCTGGCAACGAAATCGGCGAGCACATCGTTGAACTGGCCGACCAGTCCCTGATCCGAGCCGAAGACGATGGCGGTCACCGCCGTCGCGCCCGCGTCCGGCTTGGCGGCTCGCTGGGCGGCGGCGTCCCGATTCCTCAAGCACACGGCCAGGCCCAGTTCCACGGTGCGATCATAGTCGGCCAGCGCCAGCACGGACCTCTCATATTGTCCGACGCTCGAGGCGGCCAGGGCCTTCATCGAGCGGACCACGGATTTCAGATCACCGGCGCCGTTGATCTTGCGGCGTAAGCTCGCCAATGTATCGCTCATGGCTTCTTCTTGGTTTCGGGATCGGGTTCAGGCCGGAAGGGGGCGATCGCCTCGCCGACAGCTTGCAGGATCACCTCGCGGTCTTCGTCGCTCAACGTGTCATTCGAGGAGAAGCGATTGCGAATCTGGGCCGGTATCTCCGTCGACACCTTTCTCAGGGCTTTCTCGGCATCCCGCATCCTGTCGAGCGGCACGCTGTCCAGGGCACCGGCGGTCAACGCCACCAGGATGACGATCTGTTCCGGGACCGACGCCGGTTCGAGCTCCGGTTGGATGAGGATGGCCCGGATTCGCCGGCCGTGGTCGATGATCTTGCGGGTGTGGTCATCGAGCCGCGTGCCGAACTTGGCAAAGGATTCCAGCTCGGTGAACTGCGCATACGCGAGCTTGAGATCGCCCGCCACCGCCCGGTAGGCCGCCGGTTGGGCCTTGCCGCCGACGCGGGAAACGGACCTGCCGACATCGACGGCGGGGAGGACGCCCAGTTCGAATAATGTCGGCGACAAATAAATCTGTCCGTCTGTTATTGAGATAAGATTTGTGGGAATGTAGGCTGAGATGTTCTGCGCCTCGGTCTCGATGATGGGCAAAGCGGTCAGCGATCCGCCCTGAAGGTCGTCCCGAAGATGGGTGGCACGCTCCAGGAGCCGCGAATGGATGTAGAAGATATCGCCGGGAAACGCCTCGCGACCGGGCGGGCGACGCAGCAGCAACGAGAGCTCGCGATAGGCACGGGCGTGGTGAGTCAGATCGTCGTAGACGACGAGTACGTCCCGGCCCGCCTCCATGAAATGTTCCGCGATGCTGGTCGCGGCGTAGGGGGCGATGTAGGCGAGCCCGGGCGGGTCGTTGCCGCCGGTCACGACGACGACGGTGTAATCCATCGCGCCGTTCTCCCGGAGGTTGGCGACGACCTTGGCGACGGAGGACGCTCGCTGACCAATCGCGCAGTAGACGCACAGCACATCCTGATCGCGCTGGTTCAGGATGGTGTCGATCGCGATGGCGGACTTGCCGGTCTGGCGGTCGCCGAGGATCAGCTCGCGCTGGCCGCGGCCGATCGGGATGAGAGCATCGATGACGATCAGGCCGGTCTGCAGAGGCACCGAGACCAGAGCCCGATCCATGATCGGTCGGGCCGGGCGCTCGATGGGCAGTCGCTCGCTGGAGGCGACCGGCCCCTGTCCGTCGAGCGGGCCGCCCAGCGGGTCGATGACGCGCCCGATCAGCCCCTCGCCCACCGGCACGTCCATCACGCGACCCGTACGCTCGACCTCGTCGCCGGCATGCAGATGCTGGCATTCACCGAGGAGCACGACGCCGATCTCGTCCGAATCGATGTTGAACGCGATGCCGTAGAGGTTGCCGGGAAACCTCACCAGTTCCTCGAAGCCCACGCCCGGAAGGCCCGAGACCTTGGCGATGCCGATGGAGACGCTCGTGATCGTGCCCACCTCGCGCGGCGTCAACCGCGGCGTGAAGGCTGCCAGCGTCCGGTCGATCCCGTCGAACGCATGGGCGAAGATACCCTGCAGGCTGTCTGGCGAGGTATTCAACGGTCCGCCTTCGTGGCCGCGGCCACCGTTGCAGGCCCGTTCCTGGGTTCACTCCCTGGCCCGTTCTCGGCATCGGCCGTCGGGTCGGGCCTGGCATCGGCCCTGGGCTTGGGCCTGGCCTCCTTGTGCAGAAGTTCGCCGGCGCTCTTCTCCAGGGTCGCCAGGTAATCCGCGATGCTCCAGGAGACCTTGTGTCCATTGGTCGATAGATCGATACCGCAGACGAGATCCGGCGCGGTCTCGAACTGGACCTTGGCTTCCGGGGCGAAGGTTTCCTTCACCGCGCTCTCGATCGCGCCTTTTTGCGGCGGGGGCAGATCGAACGTGCTATGCACGCTCACTTGATGGTTCGAGGACTTGAAGGCGGTCGCCAACTGCTCTTTGGCCTCCCCGGTCAATTCACGCACGCGCCGAACGAATACGTCGCCCATGCGTTCCTCAAGATCCGCGCCGGCGAGGTCCTTCAGCGTCCTCCGCACGATGGCAAAGACCTGCTTCTGAGTCATGCGGAGAATGTCCTGACCGAGGTTACGTTGTTCAATTCGCAAAGCCTCCTGGCGTTTGGCGCGCAATGCATCGGCATCCTTCTTTGCCTCGTCGAGCAGTCGCTGACGTTCCGTGTTGGCCTCGTCCGTGGCTTTCTTCAGGAGCGCCGCCCGCTCGTGGTCGAACGCCTGGTTCTTGTGCTGGAAGTCGTCGCGTTCCTTCTGGGCTTCAGCCTTCTTCGCCTCGGCGTCCGCGAGTTGGGTGGCGATCCCCTTCTCGCGTTCGTCGATGGCGTGGAGGATGGGCTTGTAGAGGAATCGTTTCAACAACCACACCAGGATGAGGAAGTTGACCGCCTGGGCGACGACGGTGAACCAATTGATCAGCATGGCTCATTTTCCTGTGGCCTTGTCGATGACCTGGTGCCAGAACGGGTTCGCGAAGATCAGGATCATCGAGATCACGAGACAGTAAATGGCGATGGACTCGATCATCGCCAGGCCCACGAACAGGGTTCGGGTGATGGTGCTCGAGGCATCGGGCTGTTGTGCGAGGGAGCTCAACGCCGTCGAGACAGCCCGTCCTTCGCCGAGTGCGGGCGCGATGCTTCCCAGTCCCATCGTGGCGCCTGCAGTGACGATTGAAGCGACCGCGATCACAGTCATGCTGTCCATGGATGCCCTTTCGTTAGAGCGCGCTACGTTTGCATTGCATACGCCGCGCGGTGTCCAAACCAGCCTGCGATATCATCGGGAGTCACGTCATGCAAGGCCGAGGCGAACGCTGCATAGACCGCCTCCGTCGCCCGCGCCG
>JAKAUH010001043.1 GCA_021818605.1 Planctomycetota bacterium | reverse complement strand
CAGCCGGCACGGCCGACGAGGACGTCCCACGGCGGGATGCCGATCGCCTCGAGGGTCATGTCCAGCAGGTCGGCGCGGCGGCCGTCGATCGTGTGGAACATCGATGGCGTGCGGTGCCGGCCGCATCGCGGGCATTTTCCCTGTTCCTCGGTGACGCGGCCCAGCGAGGCGAACACCGGCTCCTCCTCGCCGCACGGCTCGCAACGGAGCGAGCCCAGCAGGTCGCGGCCCGCCTCGAGGATCGCCTCGGAGCCGAGGTCGGTCCGCGCCCGCTCGAGCAGGTCACCAAGGCGGGTCTCGGCGACTTTCGAATCGAGCACCGTCACCGGCTCGTCGGCGTCGTGCGAGGGGCAGTCGTCCTTGCGGGTGTAAGTAACCAGGTAGCTCTGGTGGTGCGTGCCATCGAAGACGAAGCCCTGGCCGGCGATGACGTCCAGCCCGTGCAGGTACTTCACGGCCTCCTGCACCTGGATGCCGGCGACGATCGAGGCGGTCGTGGGGGTGGTCGGCACCTTGCCCTGCTCCATCTCGCCGCGCGAGAGCAGGGCGCAGCTCCGCCGGGCCTCGAGCATCTTCCAGTCGTTCTCGCCCATGGTGCACTCGTAGCACGGACCGGTGGCCGGGTCGAACACGCGGGCGACGCCGTCGAGCCGCTCGATGGCGCCGTCGATCCAGACCTTCCCAGCGCGGGCGGCCGCCTGGTTGATCGCGACGCGGGCCTCGCGGTTGTCCAGGCCGCCGATGATGACGTCGGCCCAGCGGTAGACGCCCAGCCCCAGGTCGTACACGACATTCCCGGTGAACGGCCGCACCCGCATGCCGGGATAGATCTCGACGGCCCGCTCGGCGGCGACCTCGGCCTTGGGCCGGCCGCGGTCGCGCTCGCGGAAGAGGATGGATCGCGACAGGTTCGAGTTCTCGACGTGGTCGCGGTCGGCCACGAACACATTTCCGACGCCCAGCAGCGCCAGGTCCTTCATGATCTCGTTGCCGAGCGCCCCGGCGCCGATGACCAGCACACGCGCGGCGGCGAGCCGCGGCTGGTCCCACCAGCCGATCAGGCGAAACCGGGCGAAGCGGTCGCCCTCATCGGCAGCCGCCAGGGTCGCCTCGGGGCCGATGCGGATTAGCTCGCTCAAGGTCGTGGTCCCCTGCTCGGCTCGGCTCGGCTCCAGCCGCCGGGCGCCTGGGATTTCCCGCGTGACGGGGCCTGGGCGTCGGGCAGGAATGCCCGACCTGTTTTCGGGCAGGAATGCCCGACCTACCTGAGATCATTCCTGCCCGCGGTGATCTCGGGCTGGAGCCGGAGCACGTCGCCGCTGTGGACGTCGGCCGAGGCGAGCGTCTGGTCGTCGAGCAACTGCCGGCCGCTGGCCTTGTGGTGGAACTTGTAGCTCATCAACTGGCCGTCCGGGCTGTACCTCGGCAGATTCATCCGATCCACCAGGACGGCGATGACCCGGTTCACCGGAGCGTCGGCGGGCAGCTCGACGAGCTGCTTCTTGTTGCCCGTCGCATCCCAGACCTCAATCGTCAGCGTGTTCATGTGCCCGCCGGATTCTGGAAAGGGGATCGGCCCGATCCCGGGGCCCGGCCGACTCGCGAGGCGCCGCCCGACCCCTGCGTCGTGACATCTGTGATAGGATGCGCGGGATGGCCGGATCGTACAAGAGGAGTGTGGTCGGCGCGGCTTGCGGCCTCGGCCTTCAGTCTTCGGTCTTCCGTGCTCGGTCTTTGGTCCTTGATCTCCGGTTCTGGGGATATCACGGACTCCGCGACCGCGATTCCTGGAGTGAGCGCCGGCCAGACGACTTGTCGGACGGCGGCGAATCGCAATAAGATCGGAGTAACGGGACGCCGCGACCGCCCCGCGCGATGGCGGTGCGCCTCCCGTCGAAATCATCACGCTCAATCATCGATCCGGAGATTCCCCAACATGTTACGGTGGGTGATCCTGGTCGTCGCCGTGGTTGGATTGACCGCGGCCACGACGCTTCTCGTCCAGTTCATGCCGGACCCCGAGGAGTCGTCGAGGGTCCCGGCCGAGATCCCTGCCGGGCCGCATCCGAAGGTGGTCATCGACGAGAACCCGACCTTCGACTTCGGCACGATGCCCCAGCACGACCACGGCGAGCACACCTGGGTGATCAAGAACGAGGGCGAGGTTAACCTCGACGTCTGGATGATCGGCAAGCCGACGTGCTCGTGCACGATCGCCAAGCTCGAGGGGGGCAAGAAGGCGACCATCAAGCCGGGCGTCTCCACCACCATCGACCTTTCGTGGAACACCAAGGAGTTCCACGACGATTACTCGCAGGGGGCGACCTTCGGCACCAACGATCCCCGCATGCCCACCTTCAAACTGGACGTCAAGGGGAAGGTTTATCCGGCGATCTCGATCATGCCGCCGCAGATGATCCAGTTCCCGCGGATCTCCAACGAGGAGACCTACCACTCCCCGTTCGCGGTGTACTCGCAGGAGCGGCCCGGGCTGAAGCTGCTCAAGGTCACATCGTCGAAGCCCGACCTGATCGTGGCCACGTACCGCGAGCTGAAGGACGAGGAGAAGAAGCAGCTCAAGGCGCCGCGCGGCTACATGGTGGATGTGCAGGTCAAGCCGGGGATGCCGCTGGGCAACTTCCACGAGGAACTGATCGTCGAGACCGACCACCCCAAGCAGCCGATTACCAAGCTGTCCGTCGGAGGATTCGCCTACGGCCCGATCAGCATGACGCCCGAGCGGGTGCGGCTGCCCAACGTCAACGGCCAGAAGGGCGCCACGGCCGATGTGCTGCTGACAGTCCGCGGCGGCAAGGAGACGAAGTTCGAGATCGCCAGGAAGCCCGAGAAGATCGACGTCTCAATCCACCGGGATGAGAAGACCGACCCCGGGGGCCGATATCATATGACCATCGCCGTCCCGCCCGGCTCGGAGCCCGGCGAGATCGAGGGGTCCATCATCCTGAAAACCGACCGCAAGTATGCCCGTGAGCTGAAGATCCCGGTGACGATCCTGATCTCGCGCTCCGGGACCGGCGGCTGATTGCCCGCCCGGCCGTTAATCCGTTGCCCGGACGAAAACGGGACAGGCGACTTCCTCGAAGACAGAACCAGTCCCCGTTTCGTCCGGGGCCGCTCTCCCTGAGGTCTCGAGCCATGATTCGCTGGATCAGTCTGATATGCGTCCTGCTCGTGGCAGCCGGCGGCGCGGCGTTCGTCTACCAGACGCTCCCCGAGCCGGTTCCCGACCCGACCCTGGTGCTGCACGGGCGCGAGAGCCCCGCGGGGAAGGTCGAGATCCCCGGCTCGGTGGCCTTCAACTTCGGCACTCTCCCCCTGGAGGGAAGCGGCTCGCACACCTGGGAGTTCAAGAACGTCGGCCAGGGCGAGCTGGAGGTCTGGCTCGAGGAGTCGAGCTGCTCGTGCACCGTCGCCAAGCTCAAGGGGGACGGCAAGGGCCCAAAGAAGACGATCACCGTGCGCCCGGGCGAGTCCACGCCGATCGAGGTGTCGTGGACGGCCCACAAGTGGGGCCGGTTCGGCCACACGGCCACCATTGGGACAACCGACCCCGATCAGGCCGCGGTGGTCCTGACTGTCTACGGCCTGATCCTGGCCCCGGTCGAGGTCCGGCCATCCGATTCGATCTCGCTCGGCGACGTCTCGAACGAGGAGCAAGAGCGTGCCACCCTGTCGGTCGTGTCGCCCGACCGGTCCGGCATGAAGCTGACGAGGCTCATCACCACGCGGCCGGACCTGATCACGGCCGAGTCGCGTGCGATGCCGGCCGACGAGCTGGCGAAACGCAAGGTCAAATCCGGCTATGAGATCACCGTGACGATCAAGCCGGGACTGCCGCTGGGCCGATTCTCGGAGAGTCTGGCGATCGTCACCGACCACCCGGCACGGCCCTCGATGAACGTCCCGATCATCGGCAACGCGGTGGGGCCGATCACGACGTTCCCGTCGCGGTTGCAGATGACACGTGTCGCGAGCGCCAGGGGGGGCTCAAAGGAGATTGCCCTGGTCGTTCACGGTGCGTCCAAGACAAGATTCGAGGTGACATCGCGGCCCAAGGACGTGAAGGTCACGATCGAGCCCGAGACACGGCCCGGCGCGCGCGGCCAGTACCGGCTCACGGCCACCGTGGCGCCCGGCACTCCGCCGGGTGCAATCTATGCCCCCATCGTCCTGAAGACGGATCACCCGCGAGAGCCCGTGGTGAAGATCCCGGTCTCGATCTTCGTCACGCCGCAAGCGGGAGAGGACTGAACGAGCGGCCGGCCGACGACGCCAGCCCGTCCCATTCCCCGGGCGGCCGGAGGGTTTGGCCTGTTCGCGGCGTGGGCCGGCGGCTATAAATCGGCTTCCCGGCGTCCGGACATCGCGTCCGGGCATGCGCCGGAAAATCGCCCGAATCTCTTGCAGCTTCAGGGTTTGAAGAGCGCAGCCGGGAAACGGCAAGGAGGCCCTGACAGGAGGGGACCGGCACCTCGAAGACTCATAGCCAGTCCCCGGCTTGTCAGGGCGTGTAAGGAGTCCACGATGCGGCGAATCGACTTCCGCCCCTGGGCCGGGCTGGTCCTATCCATGGCGGTGCTGGGCTACGTGGGATGCACGTCGAACTCGTCCAGCCGTCCCGAACCGGGTGCGCCGGCCGCTGGCAAGCCAGCCGGCACTGCCGGATCCTCGGCGACGGCCGACACCTCAGGCCCATCCGACTCGAAGCTCCTGGCCAACCTGGGGAATGCGTCGGCCGTCCTGGTCGTATCGGGCGAGATGAACGGCTACCTCGAGCCCTGCGGCTGCACCGAGGGACAGGTCGGCGGCCTGATCCGCCGGTATGACTTCTTCGAGCGATTGCACAGGCAGGGGGTGAAAACCGCCCAGATCGATCTGGGCAGCCTGACCAAGGACCCGGCCGCGGCGCGCGGCGGGTTCGAGCAGGCCAAGATCAAGTTTGACCACGCGATCAAGGCCCTCAAGCTGCTCGACTACAACGCCATCGCGCTGAGCCCCGAGGACATGAAGGTCGGCGTGAGCGAGGCGCTGGGGCTGTTCCTCAACAGCCTGGGCGAGAAGGCCCGGATCGTCGTGGCCAACGTCGACGCGCCGGCGGGTTTCGAACCCATGTTCGCGAAGAGCGTGATCGCGTCCGTCGGGCCGGTCAAGGTCGGCGTCACGGCGGTGGTCGACCCGGCGGTGATCGAGGCGCTCAACGATCCCGACAAGAACCTGCTCACGGCCGGTCTGAAGCGACCGAACGACGCGATCCCGGCCGTCCTGAACGACCTCGAGTCGAAGAGCGACTACCAGGTACTGATGGTCCAGGGGCCGCCCGCGATGGCCCGCAGCCTGGCCGGGGCCTATCCCGGCTTCGACATCGTGGTGGCGCGGTCCGAGTACGACGACGTGCTCAAGCAGGAGGCCGAGCTGCTCAACGAGGGCAAGACGCAGCTCATCCAGGTCGGGCGCAAGGGGAAGTTCCTGGGCGTCTTCGGCCTGCATCCCGGCGACGCCAAACGGCTGCCGTACGTCGCCGTCAACCTGGGCACTCGCTACGACGGACCGGGAACCCCGATGAAGCAACTGATCCAGGACGACTACCGCACCGCGCTGCGCGAGACGCAGGTCGTCGAGAACATCCCGAGGCGTGCCTACATCTCGGCCAGCGGCACGACGGGCGCGACGTTCGTCGGCGCCGAGAACTGCAAGAAGTGCCATCGCGAGACCTACAAGAAGTGGCTGTCGACGCCGCATGCGCACGCCTATGAATCGCTGGTCAAGGACAGGAAGCCCGGCGTGATCTTCGACGCCGAATGCGTCACCTGCCACACGACCGGCTTCGAGTATGAGACTGGCTGGGTCTCGGAGAAGAAGACGCCGTACCTGATGGGCAACCAGTGTGAGAACTGCCACGGACCGGCCTCGAAGCACGTCGCCGATCCGGACAACCGCGAGTTCCGCGCGGCCCTGAACCTGACCCCCGAGAAAGCTGAGAAGAATCGCGTCTGCCTCGGCTGCCACGACCTCGACAACTCGCCGCATTTCGAGATGGTGAGCTATTACCCCAAGATCGCCCACAAGGGGCTCGACGACTACCAGGACCCGAAGCTCCACAAGGGCATCACACCGAAGCTGGCAGGCAGCCGAGCCAGGGATGCGGCCCCGGCCGCCAAGTGATCCGATCGATCGCCTCAGGACCCGAGGAGCCGGAGAGGAACTCCGCCATGGACACCAGCACCAGCACGAATGTTAGCACTGCTGCCCGGCACCAGTCGGCAACAGCTCCGCCGATCGAAGCGGCTGCCGAGCGACCGGCGGGCCTCGTCTCCCGGTACAGACAGGACCACAGCCATCCCGTGAACCACTTCCTCCATGTCGGCGTCGGCTGGCCGATCATGGCGGCGGCGGTGATCCTGGTGCCGTTCCGGCCGCTCTGGTCGCTGGGGCTGTTTTTCCTCTCTTATGGGATCATGTTCTTCGGACACTTCGCCTTTGAGAAGAACGCCCCGACCATCTTCAAGCACCCGAGTACGCCATTCGTGATCGCCTGGTCGGTGATCCGCGGACTCTTTGGCGGCCTCGTCCGGCTGGCGACGCCCGGGCGGGGAAGATAAAGTCAATCGACGAAAGCCGAGCCGGTTCCATGGCCGCGAGATCGGCACGACGGGCGATTCGGTCCGACCGGGCGTCCGTGAGTATCCGTACAGTTTCTCGATTGACAGCCGTCCGAGCGGGCGGATAGGATGCGTTGAGGTTTCAGCAGGGGAATCACGATGGCGGATCCGATCGGGTACGACACGTTTGCGAAGCTGGAGCTGCGGGTGGCGAAGGTGCTGGAGGCACGGCCGCATCCCAATGCCGACAAGCTCTTGCTGTTGCAAGTCGACGTGGGCGACCAGCAGAAGCAGATCGTGGCGGGGATCCGCCAGCATTACGCGCCCGAGCAACTCGTCGGAAAGCTGATCATCATCGTCAACAACCTCGAGCCAGCGATGCTGCGTGGCGAGGCGTCGAACGGGATGCTGCTGGCGGCGACCTCGGGCGAGAAGGTGATCCTGCTGACGGTTGATGATCCGGAGTGCGTTCCGGGCGCGAAGATCAAGTGACATGAAATGATGTGAAGCGATCCGGCGGGGATCGCCGCGGATCCCGACGGGGCCTGGATTCGATCATCCGGCCCGTCCCTGTCGGCATTCCCCGAACAAGATGGGGACAGGTATCTCGACGACTCGAAGCCAGACCCCATTCTGTTCGAGCCAGTCCCGGGGTCAGGAGGACGGCGTGCGGCGGGACCTCGGCGATTTCCAGACCCCGCCCGAGCTGGTGGGCATGGTGCTGGAGACCCTGGGGCCGATCGGCGCGCGCTGGCCGCGGGTGCTCGAGCCGACCTGCGGGAGAGGCCATTTCGTGTCGGGCGTGCTGGCGCACAGCGCACCGCCACGCGAGGTGCTGGGCGTGGAGATCCAACCCGAGCACTGCCACGCCGCAGGCGAGGCGATCCGGCGGCATGACCGGCCCGGGACATACGCCGCGATCACCTGCGCCGACTTCTTCGGGCTCGACCTGGCCCGCGACCTGACCTGGCACGAGCGCGGTCCGCTTCTGGTGGTCGGCAACCCGCCGTGGATCACCAGCGCCGCACTCGGCGGCCTGGGATCCTCCAGTGGCCCTCCCCGGTCGAACGTCAAGCGACTGGCCGGCCTGGAGGCACGGACGGGCTCGGCGAATTTCGATGTGGCCGAGGCGGTCTGGCTCAAGCTCGCCCGCGAGCTGGCCGGCGAGAATCCGACGATCGCGATTTTGTGCAAGACCTCGGTGGCGCGGGGGCTGCTGGCGTTTGCCCGCGGCGCCGGACTTCCGGTGACCGATGCCTCGATCAGGCGGATCGACGCGGAGCGATGGTTCAGCGCGTCGGTCGATGCCTGCCTTTTCCGGGCCACGATCACGGGGAACGCGGACGGAACGGAGGCTGGCTCCGAATCGCTCGACCGCGGCAGCGTGCCCGTCTTCGCCAACCTCGACGTCGACGAGCCCGTCGAGATGATCGGCTTCGCGCGGGACCGTCCGGTGGCTGATCTCGCGGCGTACATGCGCTGCGCGTTCGCCGACGGTGAGTGCCCCCTGACCTGGCGGCAGGGGATCAAGCACGACGCGGCCGCCGTGATGGAGCTGGTCGTCGAGCCGAAGACCGGCCGCCTGGTCAACGGGCTGGGCGAGTCCGTGGACGTCGAGGCCGGGTTTGTCTATCCACTCCTGAAGGGTGCCGACCTGCGCCGGCCCGCGTCCGATCGGCCGCGGCGGGCCGCGATTGTTACCCAGCGTCGGATCGGCGAGGACACGTCGAGGCTCGAGTGCGAGGCACCCCGGCTCTGGAGGTATCTGGCATCGCACGCCGCGCGGTTTGACCGGCGCCGATCGTCGATCTACCGAGGACGGCCGACGTTCTCGCTCTTCGGGGTCGGCCCCTATAGCTTCGCGCCACACAAGGTCGCGGTATCGGGGCTCTACCGCTCGCCGAGCTTCCGCGCGATCGGACCGCGCGACGGCCAGCCCTCGGTGTTCGACGACACCTGTTATTTCGTCGCGTGCGACACAGCGGCCGAGGCGGCCGCGGTGTCGGCCGTTTGCAACGACCCGATCGCCATCGAGCTACTCGGCGCGCTCAGCTTCGCCGGCGTCAAGCGGCCGGTGACCAAGGCGCTGCTCCGGCGGCTCGACCTTCGAGCCATCGCCGCGCGGGCGGACCGCGGCCGGCTGCGCGATCGCGCCCTCACAGCGGCGGTCGAACTGGAAGGCGAGGACAACGCAAGACCGGGCGAGCCTGTCGAGAAAGCGCTGGAATCCCTCTGGGGCGTTGCATGATGGGGTCGGCTGCCTGTCCCGGCTTAAGGAGAACACCGGATCGTGCTGCGGGAACTCTCGGTGCAGAACCTGGCGCTGATCGAGGACGTGCATGTCGAGCTCGAGGACGGCTACTGTGCCTGGACGGGCGAGACCGGGGCGGGCAAGAGCCTGTTGCTCACGGCGCTGTCGCTCGTCCTGGGCGGCAAGGCGTCGGCCGAGCTGATCCGGTCGGGAAAGACCGAGGCACGCGCGGCGGCCGTCTTCGAGGTGTCGGACCCGGCGCTGCGGGCGGATGTCGAATCGATCCTCGGCGACGGCGGGCTGGTCGAGGATGACGCCCTGATCATTACGCGGCGGATCTCGGCGCAGGGGCGCGGCGGGGCGACGATCAACGGGATGCCGGTGCCGCTGGCGACGCTCCACCGGCTGGGCGAGCGGCTGGTCGACGTCCACGGCCAGAGCGAGGGCCGCGCACTGGTCGACCCCGACCGCCAGCGCGAGCTGCTCGACGACTACGGCGGGCTAGGCGACCGGCTGCAGGTGTTTCGCGCCGCTCGTCGCGAGCACGAGGCGCTGCGGAAACGACGGCAGGACCTGATCGAGTCGTCCGAGGCGCGGCGGCGCGAGCGGGCGCTTCTGGAATTCGAGCGCGACGAGCTGGCCGCGGCCGACCCGCGCCGGGGCGAGCACGATGAGCTGACGCGCGAGGCGCAGCGGCTGGGGCACGCCGACCAGCTTCGCACCGCCGCCGCCGAGGGATATGCCTTGCTCTACGAGGCCGATCGCTCGGCGCAGGGGCTTCTCAAGCGGGTCGCACGATCGATCGAGACGCTGACCAGGGCCGCACCCGAGCTGGCGGATGCCTCGGCCACGCTCGAGCGCCTGGCCGATGAGACCCGCGAAGTGGCTTTCGCGCTGCGGGACCTCGGTCAGGACTGGGACGACGACCCGGCGCGGCTGGAGGACGTCGAGGCGCGCCTGGCGCTCTACCGCCGGCTGACGGCGCGGTTCCACTGCACGGCCGACGAGCTGGTGGACCGCCGGGCCGCCACCGAGGCCCAGCTCGCCGCCTTCGACCGGGACGAGTCCGACCTGCTGGCGCTCGACGCGCCGCTGGCCGAGGCCTGGGCGAAGGTCCGCTCGGCCGCTGCGTCGCTCACCGCCGCGCGGCGCAAGGTGGCGAAGGACTTCGGCCGGGCGATCCAGGCGCGGCTCAAGGCACTGGCGCTCACCGGCGCCCGGCTCACGGTCGAGGTCGAGCCCCGCGAACTGGCCGACGACCCGACCGGGCCATTGCCACCTGACTCGGGCGCGGACTGCGTCGAGATGCTCTTCTCCGCCAATCCCGGCGAGACGCCTCGGCCGCTGCGCAAGATCGCCTCCGGCGGCGAGCTGTCGCGGGTGACGCTCGCCGCCCGGGCTGTCCTCGCCGCTGTTGACCGTGTCCCGACTCTGGTCTTCGACGAGATCGACACCGGCGTCGGCGGCCGGCTGGGCTCGACGCTGGGCAAGACCCTGGCCGAACTGGGCCGGCATCATCAGGTCATCTGCGTGACCCACCTGCCCCAGATGGCCAGCTACGCCCGCCGCCAGTGGGTCATTCGCAA
This sequence comes from Planctomycetota bacterium, assembly GCA_021818605.1. Classification (GTDB taxonomy): domain Bacteria; phylum Planctomycetota; class Planctomycetia; order Isosphaerales; family Isosphaeraceae; genus JAKAUH01. The sequence goes on along the minus strand of JAKAUH010001043.1, from coordinate 1,755 downwards.
GCTCGTCGACCGCGGGCGATCGCGCACCACCATCAGCCCGCTCGATGCCGATCAGCGCGTGGACGAACTGGCCGCAATGATCCGCGGCGATTCCGCCGCCGAGAACACCCGCAAGGAAGCCCTCGCCATGCTCACCGAGGCCCACGGCGCCGGGTGACATTCTCGTCCGATTCGATTTTCGCGTTTTTCTCGTGTTTCGCTAATTCTGAATCGCTCTGTCTTCCTCGTCCAGCTCGCTCGCGAGGCGAGGGTCGCCGTCGCGTTCGAGAATCCGGACGTCGCCGCGCTGGTCGACCTGCCGGAATAACGGCGACGCGGCCGCGTCGAGCGAGGGATCACTCCGATAGGTCACCAGGATGTCGATCGCGTCGGCGTGACGGACCAAGAATTGCCGCCAGTGGGTACTCGTCGCCTCGCCGGATACACCGACCTTCACCAGATCCTCGAGTTCGTCCGGGGTTGGCCGATCCAGACCGGCGCGAAAACGCACCGGGAAATAGTAGTGGCGAGTCTCGTAGTTCCCCCACACGACGTTGTCCGACTCGACCCCCAGCCAGTTGTCGACGTGCAGCAGGGGATTGGAGCGAAACCGGCAGGGGACGGCCGCCGTGAGAAACACGACGCGACGTCCCCGGCCCACAGCGTCGCGAGCGCGAAGCACCTCGCCGGCCGTCCGGTCCGAGTAGATCGCATAATCCCAGACGATCGCCGATTGGACGACCGCCGCGACCGCCAGCGCCCCGAGGACGACGCGGCCGGCGTACTTTCGAGCATCGACCTCGAACAGCACCGACAGCGCGACCAACCCGCACAGCACCACGCGCTGGGGCAGGTAGTTGCCATGCTCGGGGCCGAGCGTGTCGGGGCCGATCACCCCACCGACGACCATCAGGCCGGCGAGGAGCCACCACCCCCGCAGCACGGCCCCGCTCGACTCCCCAGCGAGCCGTTGCCGGTCATGCCTCGCCCGCTCGACAAGCCGCGCCAGCAGCCAGACCCCCAGCGCGGCGGCCAGCCAGAGGACCGGCGCCGTCACCAGGAACCACGGGCCGGTGCGGTCCCAAAACGGGAACGCATCCTTGCGCATGAGCGTGATCGGATCGACCCACGTCAACTGGTTCCGCCAGCTCGACAGCTTGAGCGGGTCGGGCAGGTTATCCCACAGCGGTCGGATCGGGCCCCCGCGGCTCGCCAGGCGGAGGTACGCGAGTCCCAGCGGGACCAGCGGCACCCCGGCCGTGGCCAGCGGCACCAGGCGAGACCTGAACCGTCGCCACGGAATCGCCCCGGGCTTTTCATCAAGATCACGGGCCGGCAAGGGAGTCGCCAGAGCCAGCAGCCCCAGGCCGACGACGGTCAATCCCAGGCTCACCAGATGGCAGAAATAGCCCAGGACCAGCAAGGCCCACAGGACCAGAACGTCGCGCGGCCGCAGGTCATCGCGCCTCGGCCACCAGTATCCCAGCGTGATCGGGAACAGGCAGGCGCCCAGCATGAAGCTGGTGAAGCCCAGGAGCCAGGTCACGTTCATCGCCAGAATCGCCGCGAGCAGAGCACCGGCCGCCACGTTCGCCCGGCGGACCCGGGCCGACCCGGAGACCTGGTGCCGGAGCCAGTACACCGACGCGGCGAACCCGATCAGAGCCAGCGTCGTCACGATCCGCTCGGCGGTCTGCGCCGGGAGGATCCGCATCAGGGCCGCCAGGAGAACATGGCCCAACCAGTTGGGGATTGGCTGCCACCGGACGGCGAAGA
>JAKAUH010000858.1 GCA_021818605.1 Planctomycetota bacterium | reverse complement strand
ATCGGGGCCCTCCGTCGCATTGGCCCGTTGACGTTTCCGACACTGGCCGGCGCGCCACGACGCTCGCATAATCCATCGCCCACATCACTCGACGACGAACCCTCGGCGGCAGCGCGGCCAGCACTGGCTCGAGCACCCGCTTGATCCGCTCGAACGCCGGCCGAAACCCGGTCGCCCGCCGTCGTTGCCCGGCATTCCACAGCCGCGCCTCGATCGGTGCGAACCCGGTCTGGCGGAGCAACCCGTGCAGCTCGCCCAGCGTGTATTCCTTCAGGTGCAGCCCGCGGCTGGGTGTGCCGATCGCGTGACGGTGGATCGTCGCATCGCCGGGCCCCGTCCATCGATTGGGCGTCACCAGCCACAGCCACCCGCCGGGCTGAAGCAGCTCGAACGAGCGCCGCAAGAACGCCGGCGCCTCGTCGGGATGGATGTGCTCGAGCACGTCGTTCGTGTACACCAGGTCGAACGGTCCGCGATCGTCGAGATCGACGCGGAGGAAATCGCCGCAAACCAGCGCCTCGCCTCGCCCTGTTCCCAGCTCGTCCTCGATCCGCTCGCGCCCGACCGTCACCAGCCGGGCCGAGACGTCGATGCCTGTCGCGTCGTGGCCCATCGCGATGAGCTGCTGGACCAGTACGCCTGTTCCGCAGCCGACGTCGAGCACCCGGCCCGACGTCGGGCCAAGTCGCTCGGAGATCCGCACGGCAGCGTCGCCGGGCAATCCCAGGGTGCCCATCGTGACACCCGAACGTCGGCGTCGTTCGCCCAGGATCAGGGCGAGCGATTCATAGGCCTCGGCGAAGAGCGCGGGGCGCTCCGACTCGCCGGGCTCCGTGGCCAGGATCCGGGCCCGATAGCGGACCTCGCACTCGTAATGCAGGTCGTTCAGCTCGGCGAGCGTCCGCTGGCCGAGATCGCCGAGAGTCCCGATCATGACGCCTCCCCAACGGCTGTGAGCGCAACGGAGCTCGCCGCCTGCGACCTCGACCTCGACACCGACCTCGACCGCATCCACGACGCGTTCAGTCGATCGATCAGCCGGTCGCAGACGAGATCCACCTGGTCCTCGGTCATCTCGGTGAAGAACGGCAGCGCCAGCGTCGACCGCGCGATCCGCTCGGTGATCGGGAATTCGCCGGGCCCGTGGCCGAACCGCTCGCGGTACAGTGGCTGGAGGTGGATCGGCACGAAATAGGGCCGCGCCGGGATGCCGTCCGCCTCGAGCTGGGTCATCAGGGCGGCCCGGTCGACCCGCGCGTTGAGCTGGATGACGTAGACGAACCAGCTCATGCGCGTCGTCTCGGGGGCGATGTAGGGCAGCCGGATTCCCTCGACCTGGCGGAGCCGGCGATCGTACCAACCGGCCACTCGCGCCCGCTGATCGAGGATCCGGTTGAGCCTCGCCATCTGGCTGACCCCCAGTGCGGCACTCATCTCGTCGAGCCGGTAGTTGAACCCCAGCCGGACGTGATTCATCCAGGTCGCGGCATCGTCGCGGCCCTGGTTGGCCAGGCTGCGCATCACCGCGGCGAGCTCGCGGTCGTCGGTGACGATCACGCCTCCCTCGCCGGTGGTGATCGCCTTGTTGGGGTAGAACGCGAAGACCGCCGACCGCACGCCGGTCCCGACGCGCCGGCCGTTCCGCTCGGCGCCGATCGCCTCGCACGCGTCCTCGACGAGGACCAAGCCGTGCCGCGCGGCGATCGAGCGAAGCGCCTCGGTCGGACCCGGTTGGCCGAAGACGTCGACCGAAACGATCGCCCGCGTCCGCCGAGTGACCGCGGCCTCGACCCGACCGGGATCGAGGTTCAGCGTGAGCGGGTCGATATCGGCGAACACGGGTCGGGCACCCTGGTACAGGGCACAATTGGCGGATGCGACGAAGCTGAACGGCGTCGTGATCACCTCGTCGTCCGGCCCGATCCCCTCGGCGGCCAGGCAGACGTGCAGCCCACTCGTCCCGCTGTTGACGGCAATCGCCTCGGCCGTTCCCACATACTCGGCCACGGCTCGTTCGAACCGATGCACCGTCGGACCCATGCTCAGCACCGGCGTGTTGAGTACGGCGAGCACCGCGGCGATGTCGTCCTGGCCGATCGACGGCCGTGAGAGAGGCACCAGGAAGTCCGTCATGGAAAGAGCCTTAACTCAGCGTCATGACTGTTGCATCTGATCCGCGTCACGAGGTCCCGTCCCCCGCACTCGACAGAACCATAAGGCGCCGAAGAGCACCGGGCGACTCGAATCCGCCGAATCCTTGGCCGCCCGGTCGTCACGACCCGCACGCCATGACCGCCTCGGTCGGAACCGCGTCCTCGTCGCTTGACCGCTCTACCACAACGACTTCCCCCGAGTCACTGTCCGCACGCCGTGGCCGATTGGGTCGATAGCTGGGCAAAAGCGAGCAGAGCGCGTCGATCACCTCGTCAGCCGATTGGTCGGCCACGGCCTCCAGTTGTTCGAGGCCCGCCAGGATCCGTCGCGTCGATGACGGCCGGCGCCGCAGCGCACGGATCTTGGGATGCGACGTGGGGAGCAGGTCGTCGCTGGAGTCGGAAAGTTCCTCGGCGAGCTTTTCACCGGGCCGCAGGCCGGTGAATTCGATGTCGACCGTCTGTCCAGACAGGCGGATCATGTCGCGCGCCAGGTCGAGCACCCGCACCGGCTCGCCCATGTCGAGGACGAAGACCTCGCCGCCCCGCCCCAGCGCGGCGGCCTGGAGCACCAGCCCGGCGGCCTCGGGGATGGTCATGAAATAGCGTGTCATCTCGGGGTGCGTGACCGTCACCGGCCCGCCCCGGCCGATCTGCTGCTGGAAGATGGGCACCACGCTGCCGTTCGATCCCAGCACGTTGCCGAACCGCACGGCCATCACACGCGTCGACGACTTCCCCGCCAGCGACCTGACGTAGCCCTCCGCCAGTCTCTTGCACGCGCCCATCACGCTGGTCGGATTCACGGCCTTGTCGGTCGAGATCAGCACGAACGCCCTGGCACGGCAGCGAACCGCCTCATCAACCACCGTACGCGTCCCCAGCACGTTATTCTTCACCGCCTCGCCGGGGTTCGCCTCGACCAGCGGAACGTGCTTGTGCGCCGCGGCATGGAACACGACGGCCGGCCGGTACTCGCCAAACACCGACCGCAGCCGCGCCGCGTCGTTGATACCCGCCAGGCACGGGATCACCTCGGTCTGCCCGCGCCGGGGAGCCAGCTCGCGCTCGAGGAAGAACAGCCCGTTTTCCGAGTGGTCGAGCAGCACCAGCCGGGCCGGGTGGTATTCGAGCACCTGCCGACAGATCTCCGACCCGATGCTTCCTGCCGCGCCGGTGACGATCAACACCCGGTTCTCGATCAGATCGAGAATCCCCTGATCTTCCAGCCGCACCGGGGCACGGCCGAGCAAATCGTCGATATCGATGTCGCGCGGCCTGACAACTAGAGCGCCGCTGATCAGGGCGCCGAAGCCCGGCACGACCTGCGCCCGGATTCCCGCGCGATTGCACGCGTCGACCAGTCCACGAACTTGCCCGCCCGGCGTTGCCGGATTGGGGATCAGCACCACCTCGAACCGATGCTGAGCCGCGAGCAGCTCCAGCTCGCCGGTTGAGCCCAGCACCGGGACCCCCGCCCGGACGCGTGCCCGGAGCGCCGGGTCGTCATCGAGCAAGCCCACGATTCTCAGCCCCAGCTCGGGCTGCGCTCCGATCGCGCGGATCATCGCCTCGGCCGCGGGCCCCGCGCCGACGATCGCCACGCGGCGCAGCCGACGCGCGGCCAGCAACGGCTGGTAGCGTTCCCTCAGCAGGCGCCCGGCCAGTCGCGCACCGCAAAGGCCCAGCGTCGAGCCGACCCAGTCGATCAGGATCACCGAGCGGGGAATCCTCGGCTCGACGCCGATCAGCAGCCACGGCGCCGCGAGTATCGAGCCCATCAGCGCCGCCTCGGCCAGTCCGGTCAGCTCGATAAAGGTCGCCGAGGCCCACCGACCACGGTGGCATCCCATCGCCACGAAGGCCACCGTCTTGAGCACCACCAGCGGGACGATCGTCCGCTGGATCGACGCCCAGACCCCCTCGGGAATCGCCCCGTCGAACCGGATCGCAAACGCCCAGAGATACACCGCGGCGAACGCCGCCGCATGCACGGCGATCATCGCCGCGGCGTCGGCCCGCGGGATCCGCTGCGCTCGCCTGGCCCGCACTGAGGAAACCCCGGCAGATCCGCACGCCGCGGATCTGCGCGACTCCTTGGAACCACCCACGATTCCCGCCAGATTGATAGTCATTGACATGATCCGGCATCGCCCTTGCACTCGGGTTGTCGATTCTCTCGCCGTCCCGTCCCGCGCCGGATCGGCTCGGATCGGCTCGGTTCGGTTCGCCTCAGTCCTGCTGTCCTTTACCCTAGAACGTCTAATGGACCGATGCATCTGGCTTCGGGGAAAAGCCAAACGGTGACGACTGAACCGGGGCCATCAGCGGGACGCCACATCGATCTGTTCTGAAGGGGGAGAGCGCAAGTCGACCGGTCCCGCGCCGCGTTCTACCTTCCCAACACGGGCGGCGATGGCGACGTCGCGATCGCGCTTGCGCTCGTTGCACTGCGTCGGCTGGCCATTGCGGCGGGTGCAGCGCGTCCAGTGGCCCTGTTCCGGCCTTCCACCGGGAGCACCATCCATGCGAAGAAAGACCGTCCTTTGGCAGACGTCGGCGCTTCTCTTTTTCGCGTTCCTGTCCGGCTACGCGTTCAATGCCCACGCCCAGCCGGGCCCGTCTGCCACCCGCCGCGACCGGTTTGCCTCGCTGCTCCTCAGCGGCGGCGACCCGATCGCCGAGCGTGCCCGTCAGCGCCAGGGCGAGAAGCGTCCGTCGGCGCTGGTTCCTGCCCCGTCCCCGTTCGCCGGCAGCTTCGCCGATACCACCACGTCCGCGCCGGTCGGGGGTTCGAGCGCGGGATCGGGCTCGACCACGCCGCGAGGCGGCCTGCCGTTCGTCGCAGCAACGAGGGGCTCGGTGACGAGCCGGTCGCCGACGGGGATGCCGGCCTTTGCTGTCGCGGCCTCGCGGCGACGTCCGGCGCCGTCGCGGTCGATCAAGTACCTCAGGCAGCGCGCCGCCCGGCTCGAGCGCAGGTCCCACCAAATCGTTCGGCGAGAGGACCACCTGCGCTCGATGCATCCCGTGAACCCGCGCCAGGCCGCCCGGATCGAACAGATCCTGGGCGCTCTTGCCCGCCAGGAGCACTCGACCCTCAGACGACTCAACCACATCGATCGGGAGGTCGCGTCGCCGACGACGGCGGTCGCGGCCGTCGATCCGCTGGGCCTTCGCTCGGTTGCCATGGCGCGGCATGAGGATCGGTTCGGCCCTCTGCGCCGCAAGGTTTCCCGCGGCCTTCGTTGAAATGAAGATCGACACCTCGAATGCCAGGGATCCTTGCGATGCGACGGCAGGGCCACGACGAACCCGATCGGTATGACGTTCAGCGCAACGGCCCGGTCGAACCTCGGCCCTGGGCCGCCCGCGCCGCCGAGGCTTTGATCCTGGCGACGGCGTTGCTGTCGCCCTGGGCGTTCGGCAGCGTCGAGGCCTGGGCCGAGTGGCTCATCGGCGCCAGCATCGCCCTGGCAGCCGTACTCCTGGCGATCGCCGGGTGCGAGTCCGGGATTCGCCGTCGACTCCTTTGCGGTCCAGGGCTGGCCATCGCCGGCCTCGCCGTGCTCGGCCTGGTGCAGGCGATTCCGCTTCCCCAGGCCGTGTTCGCCCGGCTCGCGCCGGCCGCCGCGGCCGACCGCGCCGCGATGGTGCCCGAGCAGCCCGAATCGGTCCTCGGCGACCCGGGTCCTGTGGTCGGGCTTTCCCGCCCGACACTCAGCTTGCTTCCCGAGGCCACGCGTCACGAGGTCGTCCGCCTGGCCGGGCTCTGGGCGCTGTTCCAGTGCGTCCTGGGACTCGGCCGTCGATCCGCGGCGCTCCGGCGCTTCGGCCGGGCGACCGCGATCAACGCGGCGATCGTCGCGGCCTTCGCGCTGGTCCAGGCCCTCACCTGGACCGGTAGCATCTACTGGTCGCGCCCGTCGCCGATCGTTGACGGCTGGAACACCGGCGGCCCGTTCATCGGCCACGGCGCGCTGGCCGCTTATCTCAATCTGGGCCTGGGTCTGGCGCTGGCCAGCCTGCTCACGCCCGATCCCGACGGCCGCCGCCGTTCTGGACCCACCGTGCTCGCCGTGCTGCCGGTCCTCGTGCTGGTGGCGGGTCTGATCGGCTCGCAGTCGCGCGCCGGGTTCGTCGGCATGGCGGCGGCCGGGATCGTTCTGGCGGTCGTCGCCGGACGGAAATTCGCGACTCGGGCCATCGCGGTCGCGGCTTGTGCGGTGCCGGCTGCGCTGGCGCTCTGGATCGCGGTCGACTCCGGCGCCGCCTCGCGCCGCGTGGCCTCGATCGGCGATGCCCGATCGCTGGCCGACCGCCTTGAGATCTGGGGCGCATCGCTGCGCGCCGGGGCCCATCACCGGCTGCTCGGCACCGGCCTGGGCAGCTTCGCAGTCGCCGTCGCGGCTGAGACACCCACCGATCACGGCGTCGTCTTCGCACGCGCCGAAAACGAGTACCTCGACATCCTGCTCGAGGGCGGCGTTGTCGGCCTGGCGATCGTCGCCGCCGGTCTGGTCACGCTGGCGCGCCGGGGGCTGCGCGCGCTCGACGCCGCGATCGAGCCGCGCGACCGCGCCCTGATCGCCGGAGCCCTCTTCAGCCTGACGGCTCTCGCCGTCCAGGCCGCGGGTGATTTCAGTCCGCATATCCCGGCCATCGCGGTCACGGTCGTCATCCTGGCGGCGCACGTCTGCGCGCTGGAGCGCCCGGTCGCGATGGCAGCGCCGTCACCGGTCCTGGCGCTGTCGCGCCGCGCCCACGTTTCACGCCACCTCGAGCCGGCTGCGCTGGCCTTGCTCGCCCTCGCCATCTTGCCGCACGAGCTGGCGCGAGCCCGGGCCGAGGCCTGCCTGGCGGGCACGTCTCTGCCGCCCCCCGGCTCATCGTACCCGGCGCTCATTCCGCGAGACGAGTCCGACGCCGATCTGCTGGCGATGATCGATGCCCTCGGGGCCGCGCTGATGGATCGGCCTGACTGGGCCGAGGGCCACCTGCGGCTCGGCCTGGCCTGGGTCGCCCGTTATGAGCGCACGGCAACCGACTGGATGGCCGGGGCGACCGGCGACTCCGAATTGGCCGCCATGATGGGCGATCCGCTCTGGCTGCACGGCCGAGCTCACGCGGGGGCCCCCATCGCCGAGATCGCTGACCAGGAGCCGGTTCACACCTGCCTCGTGCCGGCCGCGCGTGCGTTCCTCCAGGCGAGGCGCTGCGCGCCATCGCTGGCAGCAGCCCACGCGTATCTCGCGTCGCTCGACTATTTGCTCGACCCTCGCGCGACCGCGGCCGACCATGCCGCGCGGGTGCGACAACTGGCCGGCGGCGACCAGGCGACGCTCGCCCTTGCCGCGCGGGCGGCCTTTCAGTCGGGTGATGCCGCGCTGGCCGCGCGGTGCTGGCGACTCGGGCTCCAGGTCCGGCCCTGGGACTGGGAAGACCTGGCGCTGGCCGCCGCCGCATCGCTCTCGCCCGCCGAGGTCCTCGCCGATGTCCTGCCCCCGGGCGCCGGGTGGCCGACCGCCGTGGCCGAGCTGGCGTACTCGTCGCCCGAGGATGCCGAGACCCGCGCCGTGTTCTACAGGGCATCGCTTGATCGCTTGCCGTCCGACACCTCACTTTCGCCCGGCGAGCGCCTGCACCTCGAGGCCCTTGCCCGCGCCGGCCTCGGCCAGCCCGAGCTCGCCGCACCGCTGTTCGACGCCGCGATGCGCCGCGAGCCGCTCCGCGGCGATTGGCGCGAAAACCTCGTGGCCTGGCTTCTCGACCGCGGCGACCTCGACGCCGCCCACCGTCATGCCGTGCTCGGCGTGCGCCTCAATCCCGAGCGCCCCGCGATCCGCCGCTCCCTCGAGAAGATCGACGAGGCGATTGCCCGGGGCACCACGGCCGGCAGTCCCTTTCGTCACGGCTCTCCGAGCCCGTGACCGAAGTGGCGAGTGGCTCCGGAAGTGGCGAGTGGCTCCGGAAGTGGCGAGTGGCGAGTGAAGACCGGATCGGGCGGTCCCGTTCGGCGCGAGTCTCCGACCCTCGCCCAACAACGGTCTCGTCCGCTTTTAAGGACCCAGGCCGAATTGCCCGACCCGTAGCGGCGTTCTACAGTGTCTCACGAACGACCGCCATGGCCGCGCCAGCGCTGTTCGTCCAGACTTTCCGCCGGACGCCTCTTCCGCCTCACCGTCGAGCCGGGTTCATCCGAACTGAACCGAGAGCTTGTGAAGAAATCGATTCCGATGAACAAATCAAAGAGAGAGAATGACTTCAAGTGAAGAATCGGTGTGCTGTTATGCTGCTTCGCTCTCTGCTCTCTGCTCTCTGCTCTCTGCCCCTTTTCGACGATTCTTTCACATCCTCTGAGCTGAGCTGAGTCGACCTCAAGAAAGAGAACTTCTCCCATGTCCGACCGGATGCACCAGTCCCCCGGATTCCTCGGCAATCCGCCGATCTCGCTTCCGGCGCCGGCACCGGCACCGGCACCGGCCTCCCTCCACGCGACCGTCAACGCCGCTGCCCCGCCGGGTGGTTTCGTCGATGATGTTCGCGCCCTGGTGGTGATCGCTCGCCAGTGGTGGCGGATTCTTGCGGTCACGACCGGAGTCGCGCTGGCCTTCGCGGTCATCTATCTCGTGCGGTTGCGCCCCGGCTTCCTGGGCACCAGCCGGCTGCTAGTGACGGTTCAGGGCAAGGCTCCGCTTTCCGTCGGCTCGGGCGAATCGGGCCGGATCCTTGAATCGCACGAAGATTACCTGCCCACCCACGCGCTGATCATCCGCAGCCCGGCCGTCGTGAGCCGGGCGCTGGAATCGATCGAGCGCGAGGACCTGCCGGCCAGGACGGTCATCCAGCGCCTGTCGGTGACCCGCCCCGACCCGCTCGCCAGGGTCCTTCTGGTCAGTTACCGGTCGCCTGACCCGGCCGAGGCGCTGGAATTCGTCACCGCGGTCGTCGGCAGCTACCAGGAGTTCCTTGACGAGAACAGCCGCAAGTCGAACAGGGAGCTTTCGCGCCTGCTGAGCAACGCCCGCGACGGCCTGGGTCGCGAGCTCCAGGACCTGGAGAAGCGATACCTGGAGCTGAAACGCTCGAGCTCGACGCTCGGCATCGATGAGGCCGGCCGCAGCTTTCCCATGCGCCGGCTCGATCAGTGGGACCGCGCAGCCAGCGAGGCGATGATCCGCGAGGTGCAGCTTCGCACCCAGCTTGATCTCGGTCGCAAGCTCGCTGCCGAGGGCGCCGGCTCGACCACGCTCGCCCAGGCTCTCGACCAGATCGGCGGCGGGCTCCCCGGTGCGTACTGGGAGTCCCGCAGCAGCCCGCGCGAGCAGCTCGAGGCCGAGCTGGTCAGCGTCGAGGTCCAGGCAAACTCGGCCGAGGCGGTCGTGGATGAGCTCGACCGTGCCGTGCGGTCGCAGGGCGGGATCGGATCGAACCCCGGTTCCAGCGTCACCTCGTCCCTCAGCTCGGGACCGGTCGATGGGCTGACCAGCCTGTTTCTGTCGCAGCCGGGCGTCGAGGCTCTGGTGAACGACCTCCGTTCGGCGCGACGCTCACTGGCCCAGGCCCGCCGCTCGGCCCGTTCGCCCAGCGATCCCTCGGTCGTCTCCATCGGCAAGCGCGTCGACCAGCTCTCGGCCGAGCTCGACCGCCTCTGGGAGACCAGCCGTCCGGCGCTGCTCGCTCAGGCCCGCCGCGAGCGCGGGGCGCTGGACGCCGAGACCAACCTGGTCTCCGCACGGGCCCACGAGCGGGCGATCCGCGACAAGCTCGACCAGCTCGACGACGAGGCGCTCCTCCGGCTGCAGCAGGAGCGTACCCGCCTCGTGAAGACCGCGAAGCCGGGCGACCCTCGCCTGGTCGCCCTGGACGAGCAGATCACCCAGGCCCGCCGCGGCGGGCCGAGCTCCCACGGTCCTCATGATGCCGCGCACGACCTTCTAGGCTCGGTCGAGCACAGCCTCGAGGCGATCGAGCTGATGCGCGCCGAGATCGGCCGCCGCTTCGAGGCCGAGCTGGCCTCCGCACGCGCCGCCGAGGATAACCGCCTCCGCGAGGCCGCGCTCGCCGGCAACCTCGAGCGCCATCGCGGGCTCTTTAACGCGGTGGTCGATCAGCTCAAGCAGGTGCAACTCTCCGGCGACTTCATCGGGATCTCCGCCCAGGTGATCGACCCGCCGAGTGTCGATCGCGTCCGCCCGCAGGCGGCGATGATCCTGGCACTGGCGCTCCTCGTCGGCTCGGGCGTCGGCCTGAGCATCGCCGTCGTCGCCGAGCGGATGGACCAGCGGCTCCGCTCGCTCTCCGACATCCTCCGCGTTCTCGGCATCCCGCCGATCGGCCGGATCCCCCGACTGGCCTCAGTCGACACGCCGGGCGGCCTGGGGATGCTCGGCCACTCGATGCCCAACTCGCCGGTCGCCGAGGCCTATCGCGCCGTCCGAACCCAGTTGGATTTCCACCGGCGCACCCGGCAGCTCCAGGTGATCATGGTGACCAGCCCCGCGACGGGCGACGGCAAGACCACCACGGTCAGCAACCTGGCGATCACCCTCGCGCAGGCCGGGCGCAGGGTCCTGCTGGTGGATGCCGACATTCGCCGGCCGATGGTCCACCGGCTCTACGACGTCCCGCGGGATCCGGGCCTGACCGACGTCGTGCTGGGTCGACTGACTGCCGAGCAGGCGATTCGCTCGTCCCCCGTCTACAACCTTGACCTGCTGCCCGCCGGCTCGGCCGTGTCGAACCCCGCCGAACTGTTGCTCTTACCGATGCTCAGAAGATTCCTCGCCAGCGCCCGCGAGGTGTACGACACGATCCTCGTAGACACGCCGCCGCTCTTGCCCGTCACCGACGCTGCGATCGTCGGCGGCGTGGCCGACGGAGTCCTTGTCGTCGTCCAGACGATGAGCCTCCGGCACAACGACGCCATCCGCACCGCCGAATTGCTCCGCATGATCGGTACGCCGACGCTCGGCCTGATCGTGAATCAGATCGAGAAGGCCCAGGCCGCGTACGGCTACGCCAGCCTGGAGGAGCCGGGGCCGGCTCCGGCTCCGGCGCGGCACAGTTAGACCCTGTACCGGAAAGCTCCGTGGTCGTCTGATAGGTTGGGCATCACCCACCGAGTCAAGGTTTCGACCGGTGGGATGCCATCCCCGAGTGAGACGACGGCCTCGTCAGGACAAACTCCGGAACCCCGCCCGTTTACTTCTTCTCCGGTGAATCGGTCCCCGGCTTGTAATCCCGCCACATCCACCGCAGCGAATCGGGCAGGATCGCTCGACCGTGGCGATTGCTGTGGAAGCCGTTTCCAAATACGAATTGATAGTCATATCTGGCGAAATGGAGGGCCTTTGCCATCTGCTGGTTGGCCAGCGGCCAGTTGCCGTTGGCGTTGTCCAGGTCGTTGGCCCCATCCTGCAGGAACACGCGGATCGGCTTTCTCGGCGTCTTGCGGATCAGGGCTTCGTAGTTGTGGCCACCCTCGCGACGGGTCTTGCCGCTGGCGATATTCGTGAAGCTTCCGACCCAGCTCAGCACCTTGCGGAACTCGTCCGGGCGCTCCCACGCGACGGTCCAGGCGCAGATCCCGCCGCTGCTGATCCCGGCGATCGCCCGGCTCTCGGGGTCGTGGCGCAGCTTCACCGTTTTCTCGACCTCGGGCAGGATCTCCTCGAGCAGGAACCGGGAGTATCGATCCGACAACGTGTCATACTCGACGCTCCGCTGCCCGCGGCCGTTCTCACCGCGTCCGTTGCCGGGGTTGATGAAGATCCCGACAGTGACGGGCATCTCCTTCTTCGCGACCAGGTTGTCGAACACGGTCGGCACGAACCGGACATACCCGCCGCCGTCCTGAAAGACCATCACGCACGCGGGTTGGTCCTCCCTGTACTGGGCCGGGACATAGATCCACCAGTCGCGCTTGGTGCCTGGGTAGATCTTGCTCTCAAACGGCTCGCGCTTCGTGACCGTGCCCTTCGGCACGCCCGGCTGCTCGGACAACTCGGCCGGCTCGTTGTATGCCTCAACCTGTCCCGAGCGGCGATTGGTCTTGCC
>JAKAUH010000282.1 GCA_021818605.1 Planctomycetota bacterium | reverse complement strand
GGTGTATGGCTCGGCGCTCCAGGGCCGGTGCACGGACCGTTCCGAGCTGGCGGCCGCCCCGATCCCGCTGGAGGCCCGGATCGACGTGTTGCCGGTCCGGGGCGGCGAGCGATTTCTCCGCTCGGTCTTCGAGCCGCTTGGATATCTGGTCGAAGCCCGGCGTCACCCGCTCGACGAGCGGTTCCCCGAGTGGGGCGAAAGCCCGTACTTCTCCGTGACCATCGCAAAGGAGACGACCCTGGCCGACCTGCTGGCCCATCTCTATGTCCTCGTGCCGGTCTTCGACAACGCCAAGCACTACTTCGTCGGCGAGGACGAGCTGGAGAAGCTGCTGGCGAAGGGGAACGGCTGGCTGGCGGATCATCCCGAGAAGGACGAGATCACCCGCCGCTACCTGAAGTTCCGTCCGGGTCTCTATCGCCAGGCCCTGGCCCGGCTGGTGCAGGAGGAAGGGTCAGCCGAGGCCGGTGCAGAGGACCCGAGGCCCGCCGACCGGGCCGAGGAGGTGCTGGAGCGCCCGCTCAGCCTCAACGACCAGCGGCTCGGCGCCGTCCGGTCGGCCATCCGGTCCAGCGGAGCCCGCCGGGTGCTCGACCTCGGCTGCGGCGAGGGCCGGTTGATCCGAGAGCTCTTGAAGGACGAACAGTTCGACGAGATCGTCGGCCTGGACGTGTCGATCCGCACGCTCGAGTCCGCTCGCGACCGGCTGAAGCTGGATCGGATGCCCGAAAAGCAGGCCGCCCGGATCAGGCTGATCCACGGGTCGCTGATCTACCGGGACCGCCGACTGGAGGGGTTCGATGCCGCCGCGGTGGTGGAGGTGGTCGAGCATCTCGACCCGCCCAGGCTGTCGGCGTTCGAGCGGGTGCTCTTCGAGTTCGCCCGGCCGGGTACGGTCGTGCTCACGACGCCGAACCGCGAGTACAACGTGATGTGGGAGAACGTCGGGGCCGAACGCTTCAGGCACCCCGACCACCGCTTCGAGTGGACCCGGGCCGAGTTCCGGGCCTGGGCCGAGGCGATCGCCGGGCGGTTCGGCTATGCCGTCCGGTTCCAGCCGATCGGGCCGGTGGACGAGGCAGTTGGTGCACCGACGCAGATGGCGATCTTCGACGCGCTTCGAGCCCCCAGATTGTTCGGAGGGTGACAACATGTCGGATGTCCTCAACCGCCTCCAATCCGAGTTCGCGGCACGCGGTTCCCGGATTATCGACGCCGGGACCGCCGGGATCGGCGTCGAGTTCCGCGACGGCAATGACGTGTGGTGGCTGCTGCCGGAGGATCCCCTCTCCTCGATGCCCGTGCCATCGTGCGGTGTTGCCGACCCGAGGGCGATCCTCGATGAGTACTCGAGGCTGGACTCGCTTCGATCCCGGGCGATCCATGCCATTCGACACCAACTCACTGACCAGGGCGTCCGAACGACACGCGACCGGAGTGGTCGCTGGCCGATCCAGCAGGGGATCGTCTCCTCGCAACTCAGCGTCGGTGCGTCGCTCACGGCCAGGTTCGCCGGGTCGGACGACCTGGTCGCCGCTGTGCGCGACGTCTTCGCGCACTCGATCGTCAGGAAGCCCAGCCCCAGGCGCATCCAGCGCTACCTGGCGCGAGAGGGCGATCCCCGGGACGAACTCCCCTGGCTGGACGATCCGCCCACCCTCACGTCCGACCACAACCCCATGGCCATCCTCGCCATGATGGGCCTGTGCAAGGCGATCCGCCTCTGCGGGGAGACCGCGGACGAGAGTCACCCGGCCCGTCCGGAGGAGCTGGCCGAGGCCGTTCAGCCCAGGGGGCGCATCGGCCGGGCGCTGGCCCGCTTCGCCGCTGCCCTCCCGGATGCCCAGGCCGCGCTCGAACTGGGCGATGGCGCCATGGCGATCGACTTCGACGACGGCCTGGACTCTTACCGCATCCATCCGAGGTCACGCGACCTGGTGGCGAGGATCCGCCGGGACGGGCCGGAGCGGGCGGGCGACGAGCTGATCGCGGAGTTCCGGAGGCTCAATGCCGACCGCGCCCGGGTGATCACCGCCCTCCGGACGGCCCTGCCGCGGCTCGGATTCAATGTCCAGGACGAGCGGGCCCGGCTCCACTTTGGTCGCAGCGTGCGCGAGAGCACCCTCGACCTCGGCAAGCCGTTGACCGAAGCCCTCCGGCAAGGGACGGCGAGAGAAGCCGTCCGGACCCTGCTGTTCGCGAATCCCGACCTGGCGGAGGAGGTCGCCGATGCCGTGCCGCCGGAGCGGCCCGATCGGCTGCCGGAGCCGACCACGGCCGTACTGCGGCCGCCGGCCCCGCCGCCCGTCCCGATCCCGCCGATTGCGGAGCTCGACCTGGACCGTCTGGATCAGATTGCCCGCTCGATCCTCGACCGATACCGCGAGGAGCGGGAGGTGCTCGGCGCCTTCTTCGACCCGGTGCTTTACGATTCGGCTGCCGACACCTGGGCCACCTCGGACGACTGGCTCCGGGCCGCGAACCGGTTCCGGGGCGAGCCATTCACCAACCCGGATGCCGAGCTGATCCGCCTGGAGCTTGGCGTGACGGATGACCTGCACGGGTGGCTGGCGGTGCTGGGCGGGGTCGGGTATCACGGCGAGAACTCGGAGGCGGAGATCATCAGCGTCTACCGATACCGCCATGAGAACCCGGACATCGCGAGGGAATGGTTCGCCCCCGGGCCGTTCGAGGATTGCCCGGAGGCCGAGACGCGCAGCATCGTCGGGGACTGGATCGCCGCAAGATACCTCGCCACGTCGATCGACCCCGAGGACGATGTGGGGCGCCCGCTCTCGCGGTTCACGCCATCCGCGCTGGAGGTTTTCTTCGAGGCGGGCCAGATCGAGCGATGGCGAAATCAGGCCGTCCGCGCGATCGACGAGGCGTGGGATTGGTTGCACTTCGATCAGGGCCTGCTGAGGGCCGCCGCCGTCCACCGGTGGACCGAGGTCGGCGAGGCCCTGCAGCGGAATCCGTACCTGGTCCATGCCCTCTTGAACAATGATCGCATGGTTATATATTGCGCGGGCCGGCTTTTCCTCGCCTGGTCCCGGCTGACGCCGTCCATCGAGATCGCCCGGCTGGCGGGGACGCTGCTGGGCCTCGACCTCCGCGGGAGGGCCACTCCCCTCGCGATGGCGGCGGCGGGCACACTGGCCGAGCGGCGCCCGGAACTCGTTTCGCAGATCGCCGAGAGGTGGCTGACTGAACTCCAGCGTGGCCTGGCCATCGCCTGGACGCGCAGCCGACCGTTCATCAAGGGCTGAGATCCCGGTGAAGGTCACCATTCCCGTCGGCTCTCGGCCGTTGGGTGGGCTTCTGCCATGTCGGCCTACCGCGAGGCGGCCACTGAACCTTGGGGCGAGAATTCGCATCCGAATTTGGCTCCCGACGGGATGACCACCACCAAAGGTTGCCCCTCGACGAGCCGACGACGACGGGAGGTGAGATCGTGGAGGCGGTGATCTTCGTGGGCCTGCAAGGCGCGGGCAAGTCCTCGTTCTACCGGGAACGCTTCTTCCACACCCACCTGCGGATCAACCTGGACCAGATCAGGACTCGCCACCGGGAGCGGCGATTATTGCAAGTCTGCGTCGAGAGTCGCCTGCGGTTCGTCGTGGACAACACCAACCCCACGCGGGCCGATCGGGCGGTCTACATCCAGGCCGCGAAGGAGGCCGGTTTCCGGGTGGTCGGCTACTACTTCCAGTCCCGGGTCGAGGATTGCATGCGGCGGAACGAACAACGGCCTGTTCCCCAGCGGGTGCCCTACCAGGGCCTTGTGGCGACGGCAGGCCGGATGGAACTCCCCTCCGTCGGGGAGGGGTTCGATGAACTCCACCACGTCAGGATCGACGAAAACTGCGGGTTCGTGGTCGAGGGCTGGTGCGATGAGGATCGATGAGCTCGAAGGTCGGATGCGGGCGTTCGAGACCGCGCTGGACCCGTCTGTGCTGCCGGGCGTCTGGATGGTCACCCGACTCGACGGTCGCAACTTCACGCGGCTGACAAAGGAGACGTACCCGTTCGAGGCCCCGTTCGACCATCGATTCCACGAGTACATGCTGCAAACCGCCGAGCACCTGATGGCGGCCTGCGGGCTGAAGGTGGCCTACGCCTACGTTCAGAGCGACGAGATCTCCTTGCTGTTCGGGCCGGACGAGGACGGCTTCGGGCGGAGGCTTCGCAAGCTGCTTTCGGTCCTCTCGGGCGAGGCCAGTGCCCGGTTCTCGCTGCTACTGGGCGGGGTCGCGGTGTTCGACTGCCGCATCGCCCAACTGCCCTCGGCGGAGATCGTCGTCGATTACTTTCGCTGGCGCGGCGAGGACGCCCGGCGCAACGCGCTGAACGCCCATTGCTACTGGCTGCTGCGCGGGCTGGGCCGGGATGCCGGAGCGGCCGATGCGGCGTTGCGGGGGTTGTCGGTCGCGGGAAAGAATGAGTTGCTGTTCGAGAACGGGATTAATTTCAACGACCTGCCAGGCTGGCAGAAACGGGGCTCAGGGCTGTACTGGGAGACCTACGAGCGGCCTGGCGTGAACCCGGTCACAGGCGAGCAGGTAACGGCCCGGCGCCGGCGAATCCGCCGCGACCTGGAACTTCCCGTGAAGGACGCCTATGCGGCATTCCTGAGAGGCCGGATGACCCCGAACGAGGAAGCAGCGGCACGATGATCCTCGGCGATTATTCACCACCACCCTCCCCATCGCCCGACCAACAGCGGGACGCCCTGCGCAAGGGCCTCGGGCGAGCGATGCAGTGGGCGATGACCCGGCGGCTCGATGAGGGGCCGCTGCTGGAGGCATGCCTCCAGGATCTCCGATTCGATACCCAGCTCGAAGACTCTCGGGGGGATTGGCTCTGGCGGATGATCCGGGCGGTGGGGGCCGCTGACCGCTTCCGGGTGCCGATCCTCCATGCCCTGTACGAACTCTCCGATGAACGGAGCGCCAACCAGCTCTGCGAACTCGCCCGCCATTACGCCGACGGGGGAGACGGCGCGTTCCGGGCGCGGCTGTACGAGATCGTCGAGCAGAAACCCATCGCCGATAGCCCCTGGCTCGGTGAGGAAGAGATCGTCCGTCTCGACGGCGAGAACGGTTTCCTCTTTGCGGCCCGAATCCGGGGAGGGCAGTTGGCGAGCCGGGAGTGGGAATGGGACGACGCGATGCTCGTCAAAGACGCCATCGAACGGTTCGGCGAGCCGCAGGTGAATGACCTGCTGGACGGGACGAGCAATGAGGCGATCGCCTCCTTCCGGGCAGGTTGGCGCCGGCAGGAGGAAGTCGAGCGCCGGCAGGACGCAGCTTCGTCACACCGAGAGGAGATGCGGGCGATCACCGTCGAGGAAATCCTGTCGGCGGCCGAGGCGGACGAACCTTGGTTCCATCTCCTTCGAGGCTGGGGGATACACGCCGACGACGTCGATCTGGAGACGGTACTTCAGCAAATCCGGGGCGCTCGGGAACCCGCGGTCATCGCCCGGCTGCTGCAAGTGTTCTCGAGGCGTGCCGTCCCGCTGGTCGACGAGCACCTGATCCAACTATGCCGGCACGGCGACTCGGAGGTCCGACGACGGGCGATCAGCGCGTTGGACCAGGTCGAACATCCGCTCATCCGGGATTTCGCCCTCGCTGAGCTTGAGAACAGGCTGCGGGCCGCGGCGGTCGTGGGCCTGTTCGCCAGGAATTATCGGCCGGGCGACGAACGACGGATTCTGGAATCCATCGAGATACCCGACGACGAGTGCGAGCTTCACGGGCTTCTGATGGATGTCATCGAGGTTCTCAAGGCCAACCCGGATGCCGATTGCTCTCGCCTGGGAGTCCTCGCCTACGCCTTGACCCCATGCGAGATATGCCGCCACGGCGCCGCCCGGCTGCTGCTCGATCGCGGAGCCGCGCCGGAATGGCTTGGCGAAGAGTGTCGGTACGACTCGGGTGAGAGATGTCGGAAGCTGGCGACTCGGGGCGAGGGCTCGACGGAGGAGGGCTGAACGGTACACCATCATGAAGATCTCGATCCCCAACCTGTCCCTCGTCGTGATGATCGGCCCCAGCGGGGCGGGCAAGAGCACGTTCGCGCGGCGGCACTTCCGGCCGACCGAGATCATCTCGTCCGACGCCTGCCGGGCGATGATTAGCGACGACGAGAACGACCAGACTGTCACGAAGGACGCCTTCGAGGTGCTCCGCTTCATCGCCGGCAAGCGGCTGGCGCTCGGGCGGCTGACGGTGGTCGACGCCACCAATGTCCAGCCCGAGGCCCGCAAGCCGCTCGTCGAGCTGGCCCGGCAGTATCACTGCCTGCCGGTGGCGATCGTGCTCGACCTGCCCGAGCGAGTCTGCCATGAGCGGAACGCCGGCCGGGATGATCGGAATTTCGGTGAGCACGTCGTTCGCAACCAGAAGGCGCAACTGCGCCGTTCGTTCCGGGGGCTGCGCAAGGAAGGCTTCCGCCACGTCTTCTTGATGGAGTCTCCCGAAGCCATCGAGGCGGCGACCATCGAGCGGGTGCCGCTCTGGAACGATCGGCGCGACGAGCACGGGCCGTTCGACATCATCGGCGACGTCCACGGCTGCTGTGGCGAGCTGGAGGAGCTGCTGGGGCGGCTCGGGTACCGTTGTATCGTCTACGATCCGCCGGGGCCGATCCTCCGAGATGCCCCGCTCTGGACCCACCCCGATGGCCGCAAGGCG
Organism: Planctomycetota bacterium; assembly: GCA_021818605.1. GTDB lineage: Bacteria > Planctomycetota > Planctomycetia > Isosphaerales > Isosphaeraceae > JAKAUH01. The sequence continues at coordinate 5,601 of JAKAUH010000282.1, read as the reverse complement.
ATTTTCGTGGGTGACCTCGTGGACCGTGGCCCCCGCATCCTCGACACGGTGCGGCTCGTGGCCACGATGGTCGCCGCCGGATCGGCGTTGCGTGTGCCCGGCAACCATGACATGAAGCTGCTCAAGAAGCTCCGGGGCAAGAACGTGCAGGTCACCCACGGCCTGTCCGACACGCTGGCCGAGATCGACGCTCTTCCCCTGCCGAGCGAGGTCCGTGACTGGTTCTGCAACGAGCTCGCCGAGTTCCTCGACGGCCTCGTCAGCCACTACGTCCTCGACGACGGCAAGCTCGTCGTCGCCCACGCCGGGCTCAAGGAGGAGATGCAGGGCAGGGGATCGGGCAAGGTCCGCGACTTCGCCCTCTACGGCGAGACGACCGGCGAGACGGACGAGTTCGGCCTGCCCGTGCGCCACGACTGGGCCAGGGAATACCGCGGCCCGGCGCTGGTCGTCTACGGCCATACGCCGGTCCCCGAGCCCGAGTGGCTCAATCGCACCGTCAACATCGACACCGGCTGCGTCTTCGGCGGCCGGCTGACGGCGCTGCGCTACCCCGAGAAGGAGTTCGTCTCGGTCCCGGCCGCCCGGACGTATTGCGAGCCGGTTCGTCCGTTCCTGCCCGCGGAACAGCAGGCACCGGCGCTTTCTGCCCAGCAGGCGCACGACGAGATCCTCGACGCCGAGGACGTGCTGGGCAAGCGGATCGTCCCGACCCGGCTGCGGGGGAATGTCACGGTTCGGGAGGAGAACGCCGCGGCGGCGCTGGAGGTGATGAGCCGGTTCGCCGCCGATCCACGGTGGCTGATCTACCTGCCGCCCACGATGTCGCCGTGTGAGACCAGCGCTGAGCCGGAGCTGCTGGAGCACCCCGCCGAGGCATTCGCCTACTACCGCAACGAGGGCGTCCCGCAGGTCGTCTGCGAGGAGAAGCACATGGGCTCGCGGGCCGTCGTGGTTGTCTGCCGGGATGAGGATGCGGCCCGCGAGCGGTTCGGCGTCACCACGGGCGAAACCGGGATCGTCACCACTCGCACGGGCCGGCGGTTCTTCAACGACGCGGACCTGGAGCGGCGGTTCCTCGACCGCGTCCGCTCGGCCCTGACCGCCGCGGACCTCTGGGGCAAGCTTCAAACCACCTGGGCCTGCCTCGACTGCGAGCTGATGCCGTGGTCCGCCAAGGCGCAGGAGCTGCTGCGGACGCAGTATGCGGCGGTCGGCGCGGCCGGGCGAGCCTCGCTGCCGCAGGCCGTCGCCGCGCTCGAGCGGGCGGCGACCCGGCTGGAGGAAGCCGAGCGGGAGAAGCTACTCCAGCTCGAAAACGACTACCGCCGCCGCGAGCAGGATGTGGGCCGGTTCGTGGCCGCCTACCGGCAGTATTGCTGGACGGTGGAGTCGCTGGCCGACCTGAAGCTGGCGCCGTTCCACCTGCTGGCGACCGAGGGGCGCGTCCACACCGACAGGGATCATCTCTGGCACCTTCAGACACTGGCCGAGGTCTGTCGGGCCGATGCGGAAATCCTGCTGGCGACCTCGTACCGGGTCGTGGACGTGACGGATCCGGCGAGCCAGGCGGCGGGGACGGCCTGGTGGGAGGAGCTGACGGGCCGAGGCGGGGAGGGGATGGTGGTCAAGCCGCTCTCTTTCATCCACAGGGGCCGGCGCGGGCTGTCGCAGCCGGCGGTGAAGTGCCGGAGGCGGGAGTATCTGCGGATCATCTACGGCCCCGAGTACACGGCCGAGGCGAACCTGGCCCGGCTCCGGTCGCGGGGCCTGGGCCGCAAGCGGTCGCTGGCGCTGGGCGAGTTCGCCCTGGGCGTCGAGGGCCTCGAGCGGTTCGTCCGGCGCGAGCCGCTGCGACGGGTCCACGAGTGCGTCTTCGGCGTCCTGGCGCTGGAGAGCGAGCCGGTGGATCCAAGGCTCTGACGGACCGAGGCCGCCGGTCACCGGTCGGCTACACCGGAAGCGCGCGGTTCGGATGAGGGCCGCGACCGACCCGGAGGGCCTGGCCCGTGCCGAGACGCAGGGCGGCCAGCCGCTCGATCCGCCGGTCGTGGCGGCCGGGGACGTACGCCACAACGTTGTAGCCGTGCTCGAATTCCGGTGGGAACGGCGCCGACCCGGTCGGCTCGTGCTCGACCAGGCCGCCGGGACAGAGGAAGAGGAACCGATAGCCCAGCTCGGCGAGCGGGGCGAGAAAGTCCCAGGGGCCGTAGCCGAATCGACGCTCCCAGGGCGCGTAGACCTCGGCGACGATCAGGGGCCGATGGCTGGCCGCGAGGTGCTCCGAGGCGCCGCGCAGGACGAACAGCTCGGCCCCCTCGACGTCGACCTTCCAGAAGTCGGCCGCCAGGTCGCCGCGATCGCGCAGGAAGACGTCGACCGACAGGAAGCGGCACTCGTAGTGAACAACCTGCCCCGGCGTCGCGCCCTCCGGTTCCGCGAGCGAACCGCCCTCGAACCGGCCGTCGGCGACGTGGATGACCGCCGTCTTCTCCGATTCGGCCAGGCCGAAGGGCATGGTGAAGATCGGCGCCTTGACGTTGATCGTCCCCTGGATATTGACGCACATCCGCGCGTAGTTCGGCCAGACCGGCTCGAACGCGATGACCTGGCCCGACGGGCCGGCCATCCGCGCGAGGAACAGCGCGATCCAGCCGACGTTGGCACCGATGTCGAAGCAGGTATCCCCTTCCTGGACGACCGCCGCGTACACCTGCTCTTCCAGCGTGCGCGGCCTGGGCCGTCGACGCAGGTTGAACAGAACCTTGGCGGACTGTCGGGCGCGATGCAGAATCCCGATGGCGAGCCTCCCTGAAGGTTCGATGACGAGCGGATTCGAGCGACAGATTACGCGAGGCTCGGGTTCTTGACAACCGGCCGGCGCTGCCGGCCTGGCGCAGATCGGACAGGCACGCGGCCGATGAAAATCGGCGTCGGGGAACCCGGCTGGCTTGCCGGTCTCGGGCTGGCCCCGGACAATAGTCGGAACGTCTGATACTCGGCCGACTGCTCGGGGAAAGGGGGGCGCCATGAGGATGCGCGTGAGTCTCGGGCCCGTTTTCACCTTCGAGAGCCTGATCGCCGTGCGACGGTGGCAGGTCTATGCGCTGCGGTCGCTGTATGTGACGCTGCTGCTCGTCGGATTGATGCTGACCTGGGGGCCGTCCGAGCAAACGATCACGGATGTGGCGCAGGCGGCGGAGATTGGGCGGATCCTGTTGCTAACGGTGATCGCGGTGCAGCTCGGTGTTGTCCTGCTTGCCGCGCCGGCGGCGACCGCGGGGGCGGTGTGCGTCGACAAGGCGAGGGGGACGCTGCTCCACGCGTTCACGACCGATTTGACCGCGCGTGAGATCATCCTGGGCAAGCTGGGGGCGCGATTGGGGCCGGTCGTGGGGCTGATGGCGTGCGGGCTGCCGGTGCTGGCGCTGGGCAGCTTCCTGGGCGGGATCGACCTGGTCGCCGCGCTCGGGGCCGAGTTGGTTACTCTGGGCGTGGCGGTCGTCTGCTGCTCAGTGGCCCTGCTGGCGTCGGTCTGGGCACGCAAGCCGCACCAGGCGCTGTTGCTGGCCTACACGATGGTCGGCGCCTGGGCGGGGGCGATCCCCAGCGCGATCTTCGTCTTCGGGATGGGGCCGCCCACAAGCCTGGGGCAGATGACCCTGTTCCTGACCAATCCGATCGTCGCGGCGTTCGCGCCTGAGATGTCGACGCCCGGACTCCCCGTTGGCCTGCGCGAACAGGGGGTGTTCCTCGCCGGTTCGCTGCTCGTGTCGATGCTTCTCCTCGGCCTGGCGAGTTGGACGCTACGACCGGCGGTCCTGGCGCAGGCGAACCGGCCGCAGAAGCGGGTGCCGACCGCGACCCCGGCGCGGCTGGTGGACTTCATCCCGGGTCCGCCGCTGGACGCCAACCCGATCCTCTGGCGCGAGTGGCACCGCAAGCGGCCGTCGCTCTGGACCGGGCGGTTCTGGACGGCCTACGCCATCGTCTCGTCCCTCGCCAGCCTCTACGTCATCGGCTGGTATTACACCTGGTGGGGCGATGGCCTGATTCGGAGCGGCATCCACCTCGTGGCGGCGCGGATCAACGCCTGGCAGGTGGCGATCGGCCTTTTGCTGTTGAGCGTATCGGCCGCCTCGGCGCTGGGCGAGGAGCGGGATCGCGGGAGCCTCGACGTGATCATGACCACCACGCTCACCAGCCGAGAGATTGTCTGGGGTAAGTGGTGGGGGACGTTCGCCCTGGTGCCGCGGCTAGCGATCCTGCCGATCTGGGTCACGGCCGGGGCGGCGATGATCACCGGCAACGGGCTGGGCCTGCTCTTCATGATCGGGCTGATCCTCGCCTACGCCGCGGCGATCACCAGCGTGGGGCTGGCGCTGGCGACATGGGTTCCGCGGCTGGGCCGGGTGATCGGAATCAGCGTGATGGGATACATCCTGGTTGCCGCCGGCTGGCCGCTGATCCTGACACTTCTGCCAAACCTACCGTCCTTTCAGGGAGTCCCCGTCTACAACCAGCCGAACTGGCAGGGGCTGCTGCTGGCGAGCCCGTTCTACGGCGTGTACGCGACGACCGACTGGGCCGCGCGGTGGTCGTTCGGGGGAGATTACTCCGCCGGATGGGGATTCGGCCGGGCGGCGATCAGCGAGCCGACCTGGCCGCTGATCTGGATCGTGTTCTATGCCGGATTCGCCCTGCTGCTGGCGACCGCGACGTGGAAGAGCTTCGACCGTTGCATGGGGCGGATTCCCGAATCGCGACCCGACGGAGCAACGGCCCCGTGGCGGGTGCCCGAATCGCGGCCGGACGGAGCGACCGCCCTTTGATGACGGGCCGAGCGGCGGGTCAAAAGCCTCGACAGGATGGAGGGCGACAGGATGGGGACAGGCACCTCGAAAAGTCGGAGCCAGTCCCCATCCTGTCAGGATGTGTCAGCCAGCAGGGCGGCCGCGCGGATTGTTCCATCCATTCCCGCGGCCGCGTTGTCGTCATGGCAGAACCGCGGCGCGGTAGCCGTCGGCTCGCGCGAGGCGGAAAAGCCGCACCGGTCGGCGTTGTCCGGCTCAGTTTTGCTTCCTGGCCGCCGCCTTCGCCTTCTTCGCCCTGGCCGCGGTGGCACCGGCTCGGCGATCGGCGAGCATCTGCTTCTGGGTGGCCGTCAGCACGGCCTCGCACTCCTTGGCCATCTGGGCCTGCATCTCCTTGACCTGCTTCTGCAGGGCGTCGATCTTCGGCATTTGCCGCGCCTGGATCTTGTAGATCGATTCCCGCTGCTCCTCCGAAAGCCCGAGCTGTGCGAAGTGATTCGGAACCCGCCGGGACGGGTCCAGCGCCCGCTTCGCCTTGGCCTTCGGAGTATCCGCCGGCTTCGCCTTCGGCTCCTGCGCCGGGAGCGACCAGGTGCCGGCCAGGATCATCATCGTCGCCGCACCGAGGGTCAATCCGCCGACCCGCTTCACAAACGCTGACATGCAGAATTGCCTTTCACGATAGGAGTCTCACATCAGGGCGAGGCGTACCACACCGAACATCGCTGTGGTCACTCAAGGTGGAGACATACTAAAGTGTCGCCAATAGAATATCCACCCATCAGCC
>JAKAUH010000549.1 GCA_021818605.1 Planctomycetota bacterium | reverse complement strand
GCTGCCGGGCCTCGCGCAGGGTCTTCTGGGAGATGTCGCCTGCGTCGTCTTCCTTGCGCAGCCGGCTAACCACCTCGTCGAACAGCTTCTTGTCCGCGGCGAACCGTGGCTCCTCGAAGACCTGCGGCCAGTCGAAGGCCGCACGGAGCTTGTCGAGCATGATCGTGACGCGGTCGGTGTGATTTTCGAACGGGACCTCGGCGATCAGCTTGGTATCGACCGGGGCCGTCGCGGCGCGGCTGACGTTCGACTCGCCGAGTCGCGGGTCGCTCAGGTCGGTGACGGCCTGATTGAGGGCGTCGCCGTTGGCGATCTGCTGGGGCGAGGGGTTGTCGCGAAGCTTCTGGATGTGCGCGTCGTACAGGGTCTTGTTCTTGAGGAATTCCTCGTGAACCCGGGCGTGATGGATGAACGCCGACTCGTGGGTGACCCGTGCCATGTAGTCGTTGAGCTGCATGGCGGTCTGGGCATTGAGCTGGTTGGCCAGGGCGGTGTCGTAGTTGTAGATGCCGGCGCCAACGGTGAAGCGGCCGAGGCCGTTGAGGTAGGCGCCCGCGAGCGACTGCCCTCCCCATCCGCCCCAACCCCATCCGCCCGCACCCCAGCCCTGCGCCCTGGCGGACGAGGCCGTGGTGGCGAGAAGCACCATCAAGCAAGCTGTTGTTTTCAAGGTTCGAATCATGGAAACCTCCTCGGGCCCCGCGCTGGAACCCTCCGGCGACGTCGATCGAATCAGATCCCGTGGTTTTTGGGGCTGTCGTCCGCGTTCCTGCTCTTGCTCCGGCTCCCGCTCCCGCTCGTGTTATCAGTCATACGCTCGTCCGACCGGCGATGTTTGGACCACGGCCAGTAAGTGGTGAAGTTCAGCTCGTCGGATCGGCCGGTCGACCATCGAGTCGTGTCGCTCGTGATCCCCGGCCGGCACTCGGGCAGAGGACCCTTCAGACCGGGAACGGCCCGGGTGTGCCATGAATACAATCTATCACAAGGCGCGCCAGATAGGACAGAGTTCACGTCAGTTAACTCTGACGGACGCACGGGTCGAACCGACTCGCTTGTTGTCTCCATCGGCTGGCTTTCCGGTCCGGCCGCGAGGCCCCGCATCTCCGGCCGGATGGAGCCGTTGAGTCCATCACATGTCGTCGAACGGAATGAGATCCAGGTCGGGGTCGTCGAGGAGAAACTTGGCGGGCGTGACGTCGGCCGGCGCACCGCCGGGCTTGCCAGCGGAGCCGGGCCGCGATGCGGATCCCGGCGTCGCCGCGCCTTGGGCGCCTTCCCCTTCGAGCCGGAAAATCAGCGGCCCGATCGCGACCTCGTCGCCCACCTCCAGCCGGACCTCCTCGACCTTCCGCCCGTTGACGCGGATTCCATGACGGCTGCCCAGGTCGCGCAGGATGATCCGGTCGTAAGCGATGCCAACACAGCAATGCCGGCGAGAGATCTTTGCGTGATCGATCCGGGCATCGCAATCGACGTGCCGGCCGATCAGGACGACCGGCCGCTGCAGCGAGATGAGGGGTGAGATTCCGGCGTTCAGGGGGACGAGCTGGAATGACATTCTTCACGATGCTCCGAGGCTTGCGCATCTGGGTCGTTGCTCGCCGGCTCGTGGGGCTCTGGTTGCTCGGCTGCATCCCGGTCGCTCGGAGATTTGGCCCCGATGTCTTCGCCCTCGGGCATCTGGACGATGACCTGGATGCGGCACTTCTCGGCGAGGCCCGACGCCAGGATCTTGCGGATCTCCGCCGCGATGACGTTCGCGCCCGGCTCGGCCGGGGCCATTGGGGCCGGCGGCATTTGCGACATCAACGGGGCGGCGCCCGCCAGGCCCATCGAAATGGGCGCCTTGTCGTCGTTTCTCGCGCCCAGCAGCATCTGCCCGTTCGACTCGGCGATTGTCTGCTCGTGGCCCTGGCCGTTCTCGAGCCGATACCGAATATGCGCAATCGACAACTCATCGCCGGGCCTTAGCCGGCCGATCTCTACCCGCTGTCCGTTGATCCGGATCCCGTTCGTGCTTCCAAGGTCGCGAACCACGACCTCGTCGTTTTCCTGCGTCATGCAGCAGTGGTGGCGCGAGACTCGCAACGAATCAAGCCGGGTGTCGCAGGCTGGATGCCGCCCCACAACGACCATGCTGTGATTCAACGTGATGTCCGGGCCTTCATCGAGGGCCACCAGTCGAACGGGCATGGAAAGCCTTCCTCGATCGAAGCCCATGGGAGGCCCCGATGGCTACCTTCCGCACGGACTAAACAACCATTATAGATCAACTCGCTTCCACCTGGCTAGCGCGCCGAGTCGGGATTTGCCAGGGAGCTGCCCCATCCGACTCTCCGAATTCACGTCCCAATCCGTTGGCCAGGTACGGCCTGGCTCGGTCCGCTTCGCCCATCGGCATTCTCGCGGGACCTCGGCAAGGCATCGGCATGCTCCACGAATCACGAGATCGGTCGACTCGACGCCACCTATCCCCGGCATGCTTCGTTCGCGAACGCTCGCTTTCATCCCCGAACGGGGTAGCAACTGACATGCCGGCTTCCGCGCCGACCTCAGAAGTGTAGACTCCCCCCGGTCCGCTTGCAAGTATGCTATGGCCCGTATCGCGAAAGTATCCGCCGATCACCCCGGTTTTATCGGAATTCGCCCGACAAGGCCAGTACGAATTCGACCTGAAGCCCCTGCCTGAAATCTTCCACGCATGCCCCTGATCGGCGATGGATCTCCCTCACCCTTCATTGCTGAACTGTCCTGTCACCGGACAGCCTCGGTGTTTCGGTGCCCGGTTTTTCGCGGCGATGCCTCATCCGGGCGCTCACCGACCGGCACCGATCATCCGGGCAGCAGGCCCTCTGTCCGCAGCCAGGCCACCGCGTCGGCGAGCGACTCGTCGATCGGCCGGGGCGTCAGGTCCAGCTCCGCCAGGCTTCTCGTGTTGTCGAAATGCATCAATCGCCGGGTCAGCCGCAGTCCGGTCATTGTCGCCTTCGGCATCCGGCCGCTCAGCCGGTTCGCCCAGAGCTCGCTCACCCAGGCTGTTGCGAGGCCGACCGGATACGGGACCGTCCAGCGCGGCACGGGGACGCCTGTTAACCGGCTCAATCGCTCGAGCAGACCCAGCAGGGTCAGGTTCTCGGCGCCGAGCAGATACCTCCGTCCGGATCGGCCCCGCTCCATCACCCGCATCAGCCCGAGCGCGACGTCGCGGACGTCGATCAGGTTGAGCGTGCACTCCATCGCCGCCGGCAGTTTCCCCCGGCAGAAGTCCAGGATTAGCCGCGACGGCGGCGACAGACCCCGGTCGCCCGGCCCGACCGGCATCGTCGGGTTCGCCACGACGATCGGCCGTCCCGCGGCCGCCAGCTCGAACGCATGGCGCTCGGCCATCAGCTTCGACAGGCAATACGGCCCGACTGTGTCCTCCGGCGCGATCGCCACATTCTCGTCGATCGGGCCGCTTGCACCGGCCTTGGTGAGGATGCTCTCGGTGCTCGTATGAAGCACGCGCTCGGCGCCGGCCGCCAGCGCGGCGCCCAGCACGTTCCGTGTCCCCTGGTGGTTCACCCGGTCGAATTCGGCCGGGTCGCGAGCCCACAGATTCGGATTGGCCGCCAGGTGGTAGACCCATCGCGCGCCTCGCATCGCCGGATCGAGCGCCTCGCGATCGCGGATGTCGGCGCGCACCACCTCCACCCCGGCCGGCAGGTGCCCGGCCGGCGCGCCGGGCCGCTCGATCACCCGGACCGCCTGGCCCGATCCGGCCAGCCGTTCGACCAGGTGGCTGCCGATGAAGCCCCCCCCTCCCGTGACCACGGTCCGGTCGCCCATGACGGTTCGTCCTCCTCCATGCACCTGGCCGCTTTCGGCCGGCTGATCCCGTGCGACCCTCAGCGGACCCGGTAGACGTCCTGCTGGGCACCGATCGCCAGCGGCCGATCGAGTACTCCCGCCGCAACCCAGCCGGCGAACCGTGCCGGCGTCACGTAGTCGGTGAAACCATAATTCCCAGGCTGGCGGTAACGCTCGATCTCGCGCCAGTCGACGTAGACGTGCGTGACCCCCAGCTCGTGTAATGCCTGGCGGAACGCGTCCGGGTCGCGATCCCGCGACAGCTCCTCGATCCGCTCCCGATTGAACACGGTGTTATACAGCACCCGGTGCCGCAGGTGGAAAACCGACGCCTGGCCGACCAGCAGGATTCGCGCCTCGGCCGGCATCCTCGCGTCGAGCGTCGCCAGCGGCGGGTTCAGATCGTGCGGGAGGGTCCGCCGCAGCACGTTCAGGTCGCCCGTCCACTCGTTGAAGCCCGCCAGCGCCGTCGAGTCGTAGACCAGGCAGGTTAGCAGCGACAGTCCCAGGACCAGCGACAGGATTGCCATCCACTCGAGCCGACGGCACCAGTCGGCTCCGAGCCCCGCCAGGACCGCCAGCACCGGCAGGATCGGCAGCCAGAACCGGTCCAGCCGGTGCGTCGCCAGCCACCACGAGAGGAACAGGTACGCCGCCAGGATCCCCAAGAGCGCCGCCAGCCGTCTACGATCGCGAGCCAGCAGCGCCAGGGGCGCCAGTGCCAGGTAGAGCGGCGACTGCCAGTCGGACCGGCCCGCGACGTCAACGACCGAGCCGGCAAACGCTCCTGCGGTGATCGGCTGTGGGCCGTGGACCCGCTGCCACTTTGCCTGCATCGCCTCGTCCCAGTCACGGCCGTGAAACACGCGATAACCGAGCGGATAGACCGGATCGCCCGTGTCGACGACGTTCTTCACCAGCCACGGGCCCAGGATCGCACTCCAACCGATCACGAACGCCACCAGCGGCCCGATCCCACGCCGTCGCCAGGACTCGACCAGCGTCAGCAGGCCGAACGGGATCGCCGCCGAGAGCAAGGCGGTGTACTTGCACCCCATCGCCGCCCCGGCCAGGAGCCCCATCAGCAGGTGCCGCGGCGCCAGGCGTCGCCCTCGATCATCGGTCACGCACACCGCCGCCCAGACCAGGGCCGCCTGGTAGAAGCAGAGCGGCCCCTCGACGTACGCGATCACCGCCGTCCGGTACACCCAGGGCGTCGACAGGTACACGAGCGCCGCGATCCAGCCGGCCCGGGGCGACACCCGCGCCGCCGTCGCCGCGATCAGCACGGCCGCCGCCGGGGCAAACAGCGCCACCAGCAGTTGACCCGCAAGCGCCCCCCACCACCAGTCGCCCAGCACCTCCATCCCGAGCAGGTGGAGCATCTCCACATCAAACGGCATGTTGGTGTAGATATTATGCGTCAGGTAGTGGATCCGCCCGGCCAGGAAGTACTCCTTGGGGCCCTGGAGGTGATACTCCAGCACGTCGAAGTCCAGTGGCGGCAGCATCGACCCCAGCATCATGATCGTCAGGAAGGGCGCGACGAGCGGCACGACGATCCAGCCGATGCGGGTTGAGCCAGACGCGACCTTGTTCCCGGGCGAGCGTTCCGCCCCGCTCGATTCGCGCGGCCGGCTTCGGCCGAGCCAGGCACCGATCGCGCCCGCGACCGCCAGCGCTCCCAGCCCGGCCCGCGTCGACCACGGGTTGAGCCATCCCAGCCGACCGAGGACGAGCGTCAGCCCGCCGAGCATCGCCGCGCCAAGGCCGTAGTCGAGCGCCAGGCGGACTGGCCACCGAAGAAGCCGCCGCAGGCCGAGGGCCCCGGCGATGAGGTCGCCCAGCGCCACCGCGGCGCTGGCAATCAGCGTGGCGGCCAGGACGACCGGCAGCCGTTGCGGCAAGTTTTCGACGTGGCTGAGTTCGCCCAGTCCCCGGCCCAGCAGCGAGTCGCGGAAGCTTGTGCCGGGCACGACCTCGGGGAACGTGCTCAGGACCAGCAGCCCGCGCCGGACGACGTGGTTCTGCACCTGGGCGTTCGGCAGGGGAACGACCAGATACCAGCCGAGCCAGAGCAGCTCGAGAACGGCGAGGACCACAATCGCCGCGGTGAATCGGCTCTCTCTCCACGATTCGCTCGGCCTGGGCCGCGGCCCCGCGCCGGCCGGCGGCCGGCTCAGAGCGTCGGCCCGATCGACCATGGCGCGAACTCCTCCTCGCCGACCCCCTGGCGCTCGCTCCGCGTCGGTTCGCCGCTCGCGACGTCCAGGATCAGGCCAAACAGCCGGCGGCCGACGCTTTCCACTGACTCGCCCTCGAGAATCGGGCCGGCGTCCAGGTCCATGTCGTCGACCATTCGCTCGTACATCGGCGTGTTCGTCGCGACCTTGATGCACGGCGTCGGCTTGAGCCCCAGCACGCTGCCCCGCCCGGTCGTGAACACAAGTACGTTCGCCCCGCCCGCGACAAGTCCTGTCGTGCACGGCGGGTCATAGCCGGGCGTGTCCATGTAGATCAGCCCTGGCTGATCGACCCGCGCTGCATAGGGCACCACGTCCACGAGCGCCGTCGAGCCCGCCTTCGCCAGCGCGCCCAGCGACTTCTCGTAGATCGTCGTCAGTCCGCCGGCCTTGTTCCCAGGCGACGGATTGTTGTCGATCTTCGCGCCGAAAATCCCGGTGTACCACTCCCACCACTTGATCCGCTCGACCAGTTTCTCGCCCACTTCGCGCGACACTGCCCGGCGGGTCAGCAAGTGCTCGGCGCCGTAGATCTCGGTCGTCTCGCCCAGAAACGCGGAGCCGCCCTGCGCCACGACCAGATCGGCCGCCACGCCCAGCGCCGGATTCGCCGTGATCCCCGAGTTGCCGTCGGAGCCGCCGCATTCCATCGCCAGCGCGATCTTCGACGCAGGCTGCTCGGTCCGAACCCAGGAATTCGCCGCGGGCAGCAGCTCGTACACGGCCTTCACGGCCTCCTCGACCGTCCGCGTGATTCCCCCCTGCTCCTGGATGTTCAGCACCCGGGGCCGATGGCGGCCGCCCCCATCGCCTGACCCGTTGCCGTTCCCGGGCATGCTCAGCGTGACGAGGTCCTGCGCATCGACCAGGTGCTGCGCGAAACCGACCTCGCACCCGAGCCCGACGATCAGGTACGCCGCGACGTTCGGGTGATTGGCGAACCCGGCGAGGACCCGCTCGAGGATCTGGTGATCGGGCCCCTCGAACGGTAATCCGCACCCGCCCTTGTGGGTGATGGCGAACACGCCGTCGACGTTGGGAAACTCCCTGCGCCAGGCGCCGTCGCGGAACCGGTCGGCGATGGAGCGGGATGTACTGGCCGAGCAGTTCACGGTACTGATGACGGCCAGGTAGTTCCGGGTGCCGACCCGCCCGTCCGGGCGCAGAAAACCGCGGAATGTCCACGGTCGATCGGGCCGGGGCGGCTCGGGGCGTTCGGTGGCATACGCATAGTCGCGCTCGAACAGGTCGGCGCGAAGGTTCTGCACGTGCACATGTCCGCCCGGCTCGATGGCCCGCGAGGCGAAACCGATGATCTGGCCGTACTTGCGCACCGGCGCACCCGGGGCGATTGCCTCGACGGCGACCTTGTGCCCCAGCCCGATCGGCTCGCGCACCTCAAGGGTCCGCCCCTGAATTGACAGCACGGCGCCACGCGGCAGCGGCCGCGCCGCGACCGCGACGTTGTCATCCTCCCGGAGCAAAACCGCCCGCGGGCCCACATCCTCGCCCTTGCCATCGACACCCATTGTCCGCCGCTCCGCGCTCGCCCTGCTCTCGTCCGTCGACCCCTGTCCCGACTGACTCCGAAACCGCCAGTCTACTGGCTCGCCGGGCGAAAAGTAAGCGCCCGCCGCGGAGAAGACATTGAGCCGAGTCGAGCCAGATCGTTCGAGCCGACCGTGAAAAAGGAGTGGATTTCGCCGGGCCACGGTCTGCTGGAAATGTCCCGGCGGGATTCATCCTCCCGTCCCGCGTGGATCCGGCGAATGTTGGCTGAGAGGATGCGAACGAATTGCAGGAAAGGAGCAGGAAACCGAGAGCGAAGCCGCATCAGGCTCGACCGAGTCGGCGCTCGTACCGGGTTGCTCTCATCTCTCCGTTCTTTTATCGATTTCTTCACAAGGTCTCAGTTTCCCGCCAGGCCTCCGCCGGCGGTGGACGCGGTCCGGTCGCCAGTCGAGGGAGTGCCCACGCGCGGCTGGAAATCCAGCGAGGCCGAGTTGATGCAGTACCGCTGTCCCGTAGGCGCCGGCCCGTCGTCGAGGACGTGGCCGAGGTGTGCGTCGCAGTGGCGGCATTTCACCTCGGTGCGCGTCTGGAACAGGCTCAAGTCGACGGCTGTTTTGATGTTCCTGTCATCGACCGGTCGCGTGAAGCTGGGCCAGCCGGTCTCTGAGTCGTACTTGCTCTTCGAGTCGAACAGCGGCTTGCCGCAGCAGACGCACCTGTACACGCCGTCGGCCTTGTGGTCCCAGTACTTCCCCGTGAACGCCGGCTCGGTCCCGTTCTCGCGGGTGATGCGGTACTGCTCCGGGGTGAGCTTCGAGCGGTACTCATTGTCTTTCGCGCTGACCGCTGTCCCCGCAGATCCAGCCAGCCCGTCCGGATGCGACTGCGAGACCACCGGCCTTCTTGACTCGACCGACCGCTCCTGAGGCGCCAGATAGATGAAGACCATGGCCGCCACGCATCCGATCAGAAGCACAAGAATCGCCATGCCTTGCACGAGCGACACGATGGATGGCTTCCGCCTTCCCGAGCTCCGGGGCGTGCCTCGTTCCACCGTCGCCTGAAAGAGAACCCGCATATTCCTGCTCATGACAGACGCTCCTTTGGTCTTGCCAGGCTGGCGCCGTGCGCCGCAAGGAACACATCGCAAGGCCGCCGGCGATACCTGGCATCACGATTCGGCCGCTTCGATCCGATGCAGGCTAACCACGCCAGTGGACCCGGATGCCGCCGCGGCCCGAATATCCACGGAGGTCCCACACATGGCCGTCAGCGGAGGACCATCACGGCAGAGCCCCTTCTGACCCTCCAACCGTCAAAAAGCCGAGGAGCATAGCCGGGAGAGCAAAAGATCGCCCTGCCGACGTGGCCTCGACGAGCACCGTCAAGGGAGATTCGTCGTCTCCGGTAGGACCGGAACGAGGCGGCCATCGCAATCAGGACCGAGTCGTGGACGATGGGGCGGGAGAGGTCGAGCATCGACGAGTTCAGGGATACTGATCGGCCCATCCCACGACCGGTTGTCTCCAACATACCAGGGACTCGGCCGGCCGGCAATCATCGACTTCCGATTCCGAGATCTTGTTTTGAGAAGAGTGTGGCATGATGCCTGAAGGAATCAAATCATGGTCGATGGGAGGGAAGGTATGCGAGTGCATCCTGGACCAGGGAGCCACGTGGTCAGCGTGGCGAATGGAAGATCCGCCGGTAGAAGGCGAAAAAGCGGCCTAAATGCGGCGTGAGTTGATAGGGGTAAAGGTGCGGCCGGAAACCGCCTGGCGAACGGGCGAAGACGACCTGCGGCTGGGCGAATTCGCGGAGACCGATCGGGCCCTTGGTGCGGCCGTGGCCGCTGGCCTTGCGGCCGCCGAACGGCGACGAGGCGTGCGCCGTGGGCGTCACCGCGTCGTTGATCGTCACCAGGCCCGCCTGGAGCTGGCAGGCCACCCGGTCGGCCCGCCGCCGGTCGCGGCCCCAGACGCTCGCCGCCAGCGCGAATGGACTGCGGTTGGCCGCGGCGATCGCCGATTCCTCGTCGGCGAATCCACGCACCACGACCACCGGCCCAAATGCGCCGGCCAGGGCGTCCTCGGCCGCGTCGACCTCCGCCTCGACCACAGCTGGCGACAGGTACGCGCCTGCGGGATTGACCACAAGCTCGCCGCCGGCGTGCAGCCTTCCCCCCGCCGCGATCGACGCCGCGATCATCGACCGTAGACGGTCGCGCGCCCTGGACGAGATCATCGGGCCCACGTCCACGCCTGGACTCATCGGATCACCCACCCGAAGCGCCCGCGCGCTGCTGGCCAGTGCGTCGACCCATGGCGACGGGTCGCCAACCACGTACACCCGTTTCACTGCGACGCATGTCTGGCCGCAGCCGACGTATGCCGACCACGTCAGCGCCTTCACGGTCGACCCGCGAGGGGCGTCGGGCAGCACGATTGCCGGGTCGAAGCCCGAGAGCTCCGCCAGCGCCGGGATTCCCCGTGCGCCCAGTGCCGCCAGCACCTGGCGCCCGTTCTCGACGCCGCCGGTGAACATCGCCTTGTCGATCGCCGCGTCGACCAGCGCACGGCCGGTCTCAGGCCCCCCCTGCACCACTGCGACCAGATCGTCGGGCACTCCGGCCTCGCGCAGGCTCTCGCCCAGTCTGTGGCCGCACAGCGCGGACAGCTCCGACGCCTTCCACGCCACCGCGTTGCCGGCCGCCAGCGCCTGCGCGATCGGCGGAGCGTTCAGGAACAGCGGGTAGTTCCACGTCCCGAGCATTCCGATCACGCCAAAAGGCACCCACCGCAATCGACCGCCGGGCATCAGCAGCATCCGCTGCCAGGCCGGCCCGATCCGCCGATCGGCGATTGCGGCGCCGGCGTGCTTCACCGTCCACCGGATCGCGTCCAGTGTCGAGATGATGTCGCCGCCCATGGCTTCCATCGCCGGCTTGCCAATCTCCGAGGCGATCAGCATCGCCCACTCTTCGGCATCGCGGCTGAGGATCCGCCGCCATCGGTCGATCACACTCCGCCGCGCCTTCCAGCTTGCGCGCGACCACTCCATCTGAGCCCCGCGCGCCCGCGCCACGATCCCCGCCACCTCGCCCGGCGCCGTCGTCCGCACCCGGCCGATCTCCGCACCCGTCGCCGGATTCCGCGCGACAAGCACATTTTCCTCGGTCGTGGCCGTTGTGGTGCTCATCTTGGTGGGTTGTCCGTTCTCCGTTGTCCACTCTCCGTGATCGGTCTTCTCTGCGACTCTGCCATCTCTACGTCTCTGCGTGATACACTTCGTTTCCCCCCGGTGTTACAGCCTCGGCCGGCCTTCGCATGGCTCGATCCCCCGCGCCGTAATCCGTCCCGCGCCAGGTGACGCGGCCGGTCAGGCAGCTTCGGATCGCTCGCACCAGGATCGCATCAATCACCACGTTACCCAGCGGAAAGAGCGCCGCATACCGCGAGCCCGGCACCGATGTTCGATAGATCATCCGGAACACCAGGAACATCAGCGCGTGGTGCAGCGCGCTCAGCCCCAGCAGCCGCCAGGCGAGTGCCGGCGCCAGGCCCGCCGCCAGCATCACCAGGCTCGCCAGGAGCGCCACATGCCCGGCCTGGCAAAAGACGAGAACGTCCAGCAGCCGGAGCACCAGCCGCGATGCGCGGCGGTCGAGCGCATCATACAGGATCCGGCTCCAGCCGCGCACAAGCTGGCCGAGCCCCGCATACATCCGGCACGTGACGATCCCGCGCACCAGGGCGACGCGGATCCGATATCCGGCCGACTTCACGCGCCCGGCCAGGGCGATGTCCTCAACGAACCGCTCTCTCACGGCCGCATGCCCGCCGGATGCGTCATACGCCGTGCGCCGGATCAGGATGTACTGGCCGTTCGCGAACGCTAGCGGCGAGCTATCCCGGTGGACGACGGTCAGCGGAAATGACTGCATCAGCACGATCCCGCCCAGCGGCTGGACGACGCGCTCCCAGAACGTCTCGCAACGCAGCTCGGGCAACAGGCTGACGAGGTCCGCACCCTGTTTCCGGCCATACTCCATCAGGATCGACAGGCTATCGGGGGCATGCAGCGTGTCGGCGTCGAGGAACCAGAGCCACTCGCCGGTCGCTAGCCCGGCGGCGTGATGCATCGCGTGGGTCTTGCCGGTCCAGCCGGGCGGCAGATCCTCGATCGTGACGACCCGGATGCGCGGATCTCCGCCCGCCACGCGGCGGGCGATCTCGCCCGTCCCGTCGCGGCTTCGGTCGTCGACGACGATGATCTCGAGCGAGGGATAACTCTGCGACGCGACCGAGCTCAGGCAGTTGCCGACATAATTCGCCTCGTCCTTGCAGGGCAAGATCGCCGTGACGCGGGGCGCCTCGGTCAACTCGAATCGCGGCGCGCTCTCGTCGAGGAACTCCTGCCGGCGGAGGATCCACCAGAGCACCACCAGCCGGATTGGCCAGATGGCGACGATCGCCACGTAGATCCACAAGATCGTCGACTCGGTCGCGCTCATGCCGGTGGCCTTTCCTGCCTGTCACCCGCCTCCGGAAAGTCGTCGACGAGCTCACCGCGTCGGGGGATTGCGAGCAAACCAAGCGCCAGCGGAACGACCCAGAACGGCGCGATCGCCTGGAGCCGCGCGTCGACCCACCAGCCGTACGCCAGCCCCAGTGGCACTCCGCCCGCTGCGATGGCTGCCGAGCCCACGTGC
>JAKAUH010001150.1 GCA_021818605.1 Planctomycetota bacterium | reverse complement strand
GCACACGTCGATGTTCGGCGTTCTCATGTTCGTCCCCTTTTGACCCCGAGGAAGTCAGGTCACAACACGGAGAGTTCGACCAGGGCTCGGCCGTCGGGTGTGGTCGGCCGGACGTTCAGGCCCTGGACCTCGATCGTAGCGACCTCAGGCGCGCGAGCGAAAATCGCCTCTTCAATCGTCGATTTCATGGTCGCGGCCGACGAGGGGCAGCCGTGGCAGTTCCCCTCGAGCCGCAGGTGAACAACGCCGTCGCGCACGTCGAGTAGCTCGACGTTGCCGCCGTGCGATTTCAGCGCCGGGCGGACCTGTTCGAGCGCCTGCGCCACGCGCTCCTCCAGCTCGTCCGGGTGCAGGCCGTGCAGGAGGAGCAGCCCCGAGATGACCTCATCCCGCGCGCACGCCTCGAGGGTCACGGCGCCCGGCTCGCCGCCATCGTCGAGATACCCGAGGATCCGCTCCAGTCCCGTGCCGTGCAGGTCGAGGATCGCCTGCACGATCTCGCGGACGCGTGCGGCGAACTCGGGATCGGCCGACTCCTCGACCTCGTCGAGGAGCTGGTCGAGCCGCTGCATCCGCGCCTGGAACTCGCGTGCGTCGAGGGATGCGGTCATCGTGCGTCACCTCCAGGTTGCAGCCGTTGCCTTCGTTGTGCGACGACCGCGTCGTTCGGTCGATCGGTTCAGCGGGCCGCGCCGAACATCGGCGTGTGCCTGACGTCGAGCAGCCGGCCGTTGCCGAGGTACATGTGCACGCCGCACGGCAGGCACGGGTCGAAGCTCCGGACGGTGCGCATGATGTCGATCCCCTTGAACTTGTCGGGGCCGTTCTCCTCGAAGATGGGGGTGTTCTGCACGGCGTCCTCGTAGGGGCCCGGCGTGCCGTGGATATCGCGCGGGTTGGCGTTCCACGGCGTGGGCGGGTAGGGGTGGTAGTTGGCGATCTTTCGATCGCGGATCACGACATGGTGGGAGAGCACTCCGCGCACCGCCTCGTGGAATCCGCAGGCGATCGCCTCCTCGGGGACCTGGAAGTCGGTCCAGGTGCGGGTGCGGCCGGCGTGCAGCTCCTCCATGGCGCGCTCGCAGAAATACAGGGCGCACGCCGCGGCGTACGCCTGGAAGTAGGTGCGCGCCCGGTCGCGCTCGATGGCGTTGCTCCACCTCGGGATCTTCCATTCGAACTCGACCTCGGGCAGGGTCGCGGTCCTGGGCAGGTAGATCTTCACGCTCTGGCCCGTCGCCTTGACGTAGCCGATGTCGACCAGGCCCGCGAGCGCGGTCGACCAGAGTCGTGCGATCGGTCCGCCGCCGGTGTCGAGCGCCAGGTGGTCGCCGGTGCGGCGGTCGAGCCAGCGCGGGGACATGACCCACGAGTAGTTCCCCTGGAAGTCGCGCTTCTGGGGCCTCGGCGTGGTGGTTTGGTTCCACGGATGCCGGCGGTCGACGGCGTTGCCGAGCGGATCCGTCCGGACGAAGGTCTCCTCGCTGTCCCAGTCGTCGTAGTACGACGAGCCGAGCAGAATGCGGATGTTGAGGTTGATGTCGACCAGGTCATGAGTGACGGCCTTGCCGTCGACGATGACGCCGGGGGTGACGTACATCGCCTTGCCCCACTCGTCCATGTTTTCGTATGTGTAGTCACACACATCGGGGTCGTTAAACGAGCCCCAGCAGCCGAGCAGCACGCGCCTGCGGCCAACCTCCTCGTAGCCCGGCAGGGCCTCGTAAAAGAAGTCGAACAGGTCATCGTGGAGCGGGACCACGCGCTTCATGAACTCGACGTACTTCATCAGCCGGACGAGATAGTCGGTGAAGAGCTGCTGGGTGGGCACGGTGCCGACACCGCCGGGGTAAAGGGTCGACGGGTGGACGTGCCGGCCCTCCATCAGGCAGAACATCTCCCGCGTCATGCGGCTCATCTGGAGCGCCTCGCGGTAGAAGTCACCGGTGAAGGGGTTGAGCGCCCGCATGATGTCCGCGATCGTCTTGAAGTGGTGGATCGCGGCGTTGGGCGCGGGGGTGCGCTGGGCCTTGTCCCAGACGCCGGGGTTGGTCTCCTTGACCATCTGCTCGCAGAAGTCCACGCCGACCAGGTTGTCCTGAAAGATGTTGTGGTCGAACATGTACTCGGCGGCCTCGCCCAGGTTGACGATCCACTCGCCCATGGCGGGCGGGCGGATGCCGAAGGCCATGTTCTGGGCATAGCACGCGCAGGTGGCGTGGTTGTCGCCGCAGATGCCGCAGATCCGGCTGGTGATGAAGTGGGCGTCGCGCGGGTCCTTCCCCTTCATGAAGATGCTGTAGCCGCGGAAGATCGACGAGGTGCTGTGGCACTCGGCGACCTGCCGGTTGGCGAAGTCGATCCTGGTGTAGATGCCCAGGCTCCCGACGATCCGGGTGACGGGGTCCCACGACATCTCGACCAGGTTCGACGACTCGGTCTTCGTCCCGCGCTCGGGCAGGGTCACTGTGGCCATGGCGGTCGTCTCCTTTCGTCGGTCAGCGAGTGCCGTAGGTGGTGGGGTGGTAGCCGGTGGTGAGCCGCGGGCCGCGGTGGCGCCAGCGGGGCTCCTTGTTGGCCGTGGAGTTGGTGAACGACCGAAGCTTGCGGACGAGCTTGCCGTACATCGAGACCATCGACGACGACAGCACGCCGCCGGGCGGCTCATCCATGAACGGCATGAACTTGTCGGGGAACCCCGGCATGGTGCATCCGATGCAGATGCCGCCGACATTGGGGCAGCCGCCGATGCCGGCCATCCAGCCGCGCTTGGTGACGTTGCAGTTGACCACCGGCCCCCAGCAGCCGATGCGCACGAGGCACTTGGGCGAGCCGTACTCGTGGGCGAAGTCCCCCTGCTCGTAGTAGCCGGCGCGGTCGCACCCCTCGTGCACCGTCTTGCCGAAGAGCCACGTTGGCCGCAGCTCCTGATCGAGCGGGATCATGGGCGCGAGGCCCGCGGCCTGGTAGAGCAGGTAGAGCAGGGTCTCGGTCATGTTGTCGGGCTGGACGGGGCAGCCGGGGATGTTGACGATCGGCACGCCGGCCATCGAGCGCCAGCCCCAGCCGAGGTAGTCGGCCAGTCCCATCGCGCCGGTGGGATTCCCGGCCATCGCGTGGATGCCGCCGTATGTCGCGCACGTGCCCGCGGCCACGACCGCCCAGGCCTTGGGCGCGAGCCGGTCGATCCACTCGCAGGTCGTGATCGGCTGGCCGGTCTTGCGGTCGGTGCCGAGCGCGGCCCAGTAACCCTCGCGCTTGATCTCCTCGTTGGGGATCGAGCCCTCGATGACCAGGACGAACGGGGCGCCGAGCCGCCCCTCGTCGGCGGCATACCAGTAGTTCATGAACTCGTCGCCGACCTCATACGCCAGTACGGGGTTGTGCAAATGGACCTTCGGCAGCCCGGGGATGGCGCCCAGGACGATGTCCTCGATGCTGGGCTGGCTGGCGGCGGTGGTCGAGACGGAGTCGCCGTCGCAACTCAGCCCCGCCGTGATCCAGAGCACATGCACCTCCTTCACCGCCGGTTCCCGCTGCGTCTTGCGTCCGTAGGGGACGCCGTTGCCCTCGGCCATCTGGGCAGCTCCTTTCGGTCAGAGTGAAGAAGGGTCGGTCTGTCGGTCACTCCATGGTCAGCAGATCCTCGGCAACTGTTCGCCCGCGGCCATGGTGAGAATGCGCTCGCCGATGGTTGAGCGCAATGTCACCATACCGGGGTGATCGGCCACGATTTCGCCGATGATTGCGGCCTCGCGGCCCAGGGGATGGGACCTCATGGCTTCCAGCAAGCGCGGGGCGTCGTCTCGCGGCACGACCGCGATCAGCTTCCCCTCGTTGGCCACGTACAGCGGGTCGAGACCCAGCATTTCGCAGGCGGCTCGCACCTCCAGGCGAACCGGGACCGAGGACTCGTCGAGGCGGACGCCGACCTTTGACGCCGATGCCAGTTCGTTCAGCACGCTCGCCAGGCCGCCGCGAGTCGGGTCGCGCATCGCGCGGATGGACGGGCAGGCGGCCAGCATCGCGCGGGTCAGTCCGATCAGCGGCGCGCAATCGCTCTCGAGCTCGGTGTCGAATGCGATCCCCTCGCGTACCGACATGATCGTGACTCCGTGGTCGCCCATCGTGCCCGAGACGAGCACGCAATCCCCGGGCCGTGCCGAGCGAATCGACAGCTCGCGGCCGTCGGGCACCAGGCCGATTCCGGAGGTTGTGATGAAGACCTGGTCTCCTTTGCCGCGGTCGACGACCTTGGTGTCGCCGGTGACCAGCGTGACCCCGGCCTCGTCACAGGCGGCCCGCATCGATCGAGCGATCCGCGCCAGCTCGGAGATGGTGAATCCCTCCTCGAGGATGAAGGCCGCCGCCAGGTAGAGCGGCTCGGCGCCGCCGACGGCCAGATCGTTGACCGTCCCGCACACCGCCAGCTTGCCGATGTCGCCGCCGGGGAAGAACAGCGGCTTGACCACGAAACCATCAGTCGTGAAGGCCAGCCGCGGGGCGAGCTTTCCATTGCTGGTGCTGGCGCCGTGGCCGAGGCGGAGGATCGCCTGATCCTCCATCCGCTCGAGCACATCGCCGCCAAAAGCAGGGACGAACAGGCGCTCGATCAGGTCGGCCGACAGCCGGCCGCCGCCGCCGTGGCCCATCACGATCTGGCCGTACTGCGACCGCGGCAGGGGGCAGCGGCCCAGCGAGTCCGGGCCGATCGTTGCAGCCCCTTCGGTTTCGGCGTCCCCGGCGGTTCGCCTCTCGGCGGAAAAGGTCATCGATCGATTCTCCTGATCCTCAAGTCAAGTAAGTGCGACGAGCTCGAGATGGCGGCCGTGAGCGTAGTAAGCGGCGCAGGCGCCCTCGGACGACACCATGGTCGCGCCCAGGGGCGAGTGCGGCGTGCACTCGCGGCCGAACGCCGGGCAGTCGTGCGGTTTCTTGAGACCCCGCAGGATCTCGCCGCTGATGCAGACGGATGACTCGCACGTCTCGATATCGTCGACCTCGAAGATCTGCTCGGCATCGTGGTCGCGGTACTCAGGGCGGAGCCGCAGGCCGCTCGATGGGATCAGACCGATCCCGCGCCACTTGCGATCGCAGACCTCGAACACCTCGTTGACCAGCTTCAATGAATGCGGGTTGCCCTGACGGTCGACGACGCGCGCATAGGCGTTCTCGACCTCGGCGCGGCCCTGCTCGAGCTGGCGGATCGCCAGCAGCACGCCCTCGAGCAGGTCGACTGGCTCGAAGCCGGTGACGACGATCGGCACGCGATACTGCGCGGACAGCTTCTCATAGTCCTCGTAGCCGACGACCGTGCAGACATGTCCCGGTCCGAGGAACGCCTGGACGCGATTCCCGGGCGCGTCGAGGATCGCGGCGATCGCCGGAGGAACCAGCACGTGCGAGACCAGCACGCTGAAGTTCGCCAGCTTCCGCTTTTTCGCGATCCAGACGGCCATGGCGTTGGGCGGCGCGGTCGTCTCGAAGCCGATGGCGAAGAACACGACGGGGCGGTCGGGATTGGCAGCGGCGAGGTTCACGGCGTCGAGCGGCGAGTAAACGATCCGGACATCGGCCCCCTGCGCCTTGAGCTGGAGTAAATCGCCGCGCGAGCCGGGAACGCGCAGCATGTCGCCAAACGAGCAGAAGATCACCCCCGGGTGCGAGGCGATCGCATGCGCTCGGTCGATCGTCTCGAGCGGCGTGACGCAGACCGGGCAGCCCGGCCCATGGACCAGCTCGACGCCACCCGGCAGGAGCTGGTCAATCCCGTAGCGGACGATGCTGTGCGTCTGTCCGCCGCAGACCTCCATCAAGGTCCAGGGGCGAGTGGCCGCGCGCGCGATCGCCGCCGCGAGCTTGCGCGCTGCCTGGCCATCCCGGAACTCGTCGACGTGCTTCATGACGACGGCTCCTGCAGCTCCTCGAGCTGGTCCATCTCTTCGAGAATAGCGAACACCCGACGCGCCTCGTCCTCGTCGATGCGTGATAGCGCAAAGCCGACGTGGACGAGCACGTACTCGTCCGGCCGGACCTCGGGGACATGCTCGAGGCAGACCCGCCGCGAGACGCCGCCGAAGTCGACCTTGCCCATCAGCAGATCATGCTCGCGATAGGTCTCGACGACCCGACCCGGTACGGCCAGACACATCCGCGCCTCCCTCGATCCTCTGTCGGCCCGCCGCGATGGCGAGCTGTCCCAGGCAGAGCCCGCCGTCGTTCGGTGGCACCTGCCGATGGCGGAACACACGGAACCCGTCGGTGGACAGCCGCGACTGGACCGCGGCTGTGAGAAGGGCATTGAGGAACACGCCGCCACTGAGCGCGACGATGTTCAGGTTTGTCGTCTCGCGGAGCTTTATACACACGCTCGCGATCGCCTCAACCATCGTCGAATGGAACCGGCGTGCGATCTCTGCCGCGGACTTGCCTCGGCGCAGGTCGTCCACAACCGCGGCGATCGTGGGCCGCGGGTTGAGGATGAGCGCCTCGGGCGTGGTCTCGAGCTCGAACGGGTAAGCCCCGCCGGACTCGATTCCGGCCGCCAGCCATTCGAGCTCGATCGCCGCCTGGCCCTCGTAGCTGACCGTCCGGCGCACGCCCGCGAGCGCGGCAATCGCGTCGAAGAGGCGCCCCGCGCTCGTTGTGATCGGGCTGTTGAGGCCCTGCGCGATGATGCGCTCGATGGCGCCGAGACTCGCCGATGGGACCGAGTCGGCCAGCGGTTCCAGCGACAATCCCGCGTCGAGCAACCACGAGGCGGCCATTCGCCACGGTTCGCGAATCGCCCGTTCGCCGCCGGGCAGGCGGACCGGTCGCAGGTGGGCCGCGCGGTGAAAGCTGGCATAGTCGGCGATCATGACCTCACCGCCCCAGATCGTGCCGTCCGTGCCAAAACCGGTGCCGTCAAACGACACGCCGATCACCGGCTCATCCAGATCGTTGTCGGCCATGCAGCTTGCGATATGAGCGTGGTGATGCTGGACCGCCAGGGTCGGCAACGCGCCGAGCTCGTCCTCGGCGTATCGCGTGGAGGCGTAGTCCGGATGCAGGTCGCGCACGACGATCGCTGGCTCGAAGCCGAAAAGCTGTTTGTAGTGAGCGATCGCCTCGCGGTAGGCGCGGAAGGCCGCGTAGTGGTCCAAATCACCAATGTGATGGCTGAGGAACGCGTGGTGCCCGCGACCCAGCGTGAAGGTCGCCTTGAGCTGGCCTCCCAGGGCGAGTGTGGGATGAAGGCACGGCACCGGCAGCCGGACCGGCCGCGGCGCCTCGCCGCGCGAGCGACGGACGGGCAACTCGACACCCGCGACGAACCGCGTGACGGTGTCATCGCAACGCAGGTGGATCGGCCGATCATGGGTGAGGAAAACGTCGGCGATGCCACGGAGGCGGTCAATCGCGTCGCCATCGTCGAACGCGATCGGCTCGTCGGAGCGATTCCCGCTGGTCATCACCAGGTCGTGCCCGTCGAGCCCGCGCAGGAGGAGGTGGTGCAGGGGCGTGTACGGCAGCATGAGCCCCAGCCACGGATTGCCCGGCGCGACGGCCTCGGCGACCGGGGTTCCAGCTCGCCTGCGCGCCAGCACGATCGGACGGCCCGGCGAGGCGAGCGAAGCGGCCTCTTCCTCGGTGAGATCGCAGAGCGCCCGCGCCCGATCGAGGTCGCGGACCATCACGGCGAACGGCTTCTCGTCGCGATGCTTGCGGGTTCGGAGCAACGCAACCGTTTCGGCGTGATTGGCGAGACAGGCGAGGTGGTAGCCGCCCAGTCCCTTGATCGCGGCGATCTGGCCCGCGAGCAGTGCATCGAGAGCGCCGGCGAGGGGCGGGGCGCCGAGGATCGGGCTGCCCGTTCCATCCAGCAGGCTCAGCCGAGGCCCGCACGCCGGGCAGGCGGTCGGCTGGGCGTGGAATCGTCGATCGGCCGGGTCGTCGTACTCGGCGCGGCAGGCGGGGCACATCGCGAACGCGGCCATGCTGGTGCGCTCGCGGTCATACGGGGCGCCTGTGATGATCGTCAGCCGGGGGCCGCAGTTCGTGCAGTTGAGAAAGGGATAGAGATACCGGCGATCGCGGGGGTCGAAGAGCTCGACCAGGCAGTCGTCACAGGTCGCGACGTCGGCCGAGATGAAGACCTGTCGCTCGTCGCCTGCCTCGCTGGGCTCGATGCGGAACGACGGCTCGCCGCGCGCGGGGCGATCGGACCAGGTCACGGCGTCGATCCGGGCCAGCGGAGGGGAATCGGCCCGCAGCTCGTGGAGGAACCGATCGAGGGTCGAGCGCTCGCCCTCGACCTCAATCAGCACCGAGCCCTCGACGTTCTTGACGAAGCCGCCCAGGCGCAGACGGGTCGCCAGCCCGTGGACATGCGGGCGGAAGCCAACCCCCTGCACGATGCCGGTAACCGCGATCACGCGGCGGTCCATGGCGCCCTCCAGGAGACCGGGAAGCACGGGGACCAAAGGCGATTCGAGATGCGGTCAGGCCCGATTCCCTGGTACCTGGCGGCTGGCGCAAGCACAACCGAGCCGACGGGGCGAGGGGACGGTGGTTCATCCACCGAGGCGATCGGCCCCGAGGAGGGCGACGCCCTCCCAACGATCATGGAACTCTGATTGGTAATGTCAGCCACCTGGGTAGGAATGTCAACCCCCCTCCTGTCGCGAAGCGCTCGGTTCGATGCGGATGACGAGTCCCTGCGGGCGGGATTCTGGCGCCGATGATGCCCTACTGCCGGATCGCGGCGATCGCGGCCTTCACGTCGTCGCTCTCGACCGGCTCGCCGGCCAGCGCCTTCATGGCGATGCCCATCGCCATGCCTTCCTTTGGCGCGGCCTTGATCTGCTCGGCCAGCGGCGCGAGGCGCTCGGCGATCTGCTCGGAGGTCAGCGTCGCGGGAACCCACTCGCGGATCAACGCGATCTCCTCGGGCGAGAAGGTCGTCACGCCCGAGCGCGCTTCCTTCAGCACGCCGCGCATCTTCTTGATGGCGTCGGTGTCGGACATCTCGGCGCCGGTGCCGAGGGTCAGTTGGGCGATCCAGTAGCGAAGGAATCCGAGGCGCTGGGTGTCGCGGGCTTTCATCGCCTCGGGGAGCCGCGAACGCATCCGGGCGACGATCGAGGGAGTTTCGGAGGTGGGTGTCGACATGGTGATGGTCCCGGTTGCAACAGAGCGGAACGAGGATGGGGTTCGGCGTGAGGAGGAAGGGATGGGCCTTGCTGGCCCACTTCCTGAACCCCTCGCCCCTGATCCCTGACCCCTACGCAAAGAGGGGCGTGATTGGCTCGCCCATGCAGAGGCGGATAGGCCGGTCGAGGCGGTCGCGGAGCTCGGTGTCGGGGTCGATGCCGAGTGCGCGGTAAATCGTGGCGGCGAAGTCGCCCGGATGGTATGGCCGGCTGGCCGGGTAGGCGCCCATCTTGTCGGACTGGCCGATGAGCTGACCGCCCCGCACGCCGGCGCCGGCGAACATCGCCGAGAAGCAAGCCGCCCAGTGGTCGCGGCCGTCCCTGCTGTTGACGTTCCCGGTGCTCTTGCCGATCCTTGGCGTGCGGCCGAACTCGCCCGTCATGATGACGAGCGTCTCGTCCAGCAGTCCCCGCGCGGCGAGGTCGTCGATCAGGGCCGAGACGCCCCGGTCGGTCGGCGGCAGCAGTCGATCCCTGAGCGACTTGAAATTGGCCGAGTGCGTGTCCCAGGTCTGGACGCGGCCCATGTTGACCTGCACGATCGGCACGCCGACCTCCACCAGCCGGCGGGCCAGCAAGAGCGACTGGCCGTACATGTGGCGGCCGTAGTGGTCGCGGAGCTTCGGGTCCTCCTGGCTGAGGTCGAACGCCCGCGCGACCCGGCCCGAGAGCAGGAGCGAATAGGCCCGGTCGATCTGGTCGGCGAACGGGTCCTTCTGGTCCTTCGCGCGGGGCGGTCCGTGGCGATCGATCTGCGGGCCAAGCTGGTCGAGCAGCGACTTGCGGCGATCGAGGCGCTCGAGGGTCAGTCCCTGCGGCAGGGTCAGCCCCTCGAAGCCGAAGCCGGGGCGGTTCGGGTCCTGCTTGACCTGCCAGGGATCATGGCGCGGGCCGAGAAAGCCAGCGTGCTGGCCGGGCCAGGTCAGCGGTCCTTCCATCAGGAAGGTCGGCAGATTCACGCCGCTGGGAATCCCGTCGTTCCGCGGGCGGATCGCGTCGACCGCGGCGGCATAACACGGGTAATCGTCGCGCGAGGCGATCTTGTCGAAGAACGCCCCTGGTTGCGAGTGCCCGGTGAGGAGTTCGTGCGTGGCGTTGAGGTGATTGGTGTAGCCGTGCGCCAGCGAGCGGACGATCGCCAGCCGGTCGGCACGCTCGGCCAGCATCGGCAGGTGCTCGCAGTAATGGATCCCCGGCACCGACGTTTTGATCGGCTTGAACTCGCCGCGAATGCCCTCGGGCGCCTCGGGCTTCATGTCGAACGAGTCGAGGTGGCTGAGGCCACCCGTCAGGAAGACGATGATGATCGACTTTGCCCTCGGTGGGATCGGGGTCGGCCGGGCGCGGGCGCGGTCGGCGGCCTCGGCCCGGGCGCGCAGGCCGAGTACCTCGGGCAGGCCCAGGCCGAGCAGGCCCGAGAACCCGACCTGGAGGAACTCGCGGCGAAGGATCCCGATCGAATGGCGATGCGACGACGGCATGGCGTCCCCCTCATGGCGGCGGCCCAGTTCTTGTGGCCGCCTCGGCGTGGCGTGGCGTCGATCCCGCCCCGCGGGTAGGCGACGGTGTTGAGCGTATCTTAAACAATCCGTGGAGAGCAGGGCAGGGGTTCTTGCGGAGGAACGGGACCTCATCGTTTCGGTTTCGGCTTCGACTTCGGGTCGGGCGGCGAGGTCAGGTAGGCGATGATGTCGCGGACGGCCGGATCCCCGAGCGCCGCGGCGAGGCCCGGCGGCATGATCGAGGTCGCGCTCGGGCGGATCTCCTGGATCTGGTCGCGTCTGACGGTCGTGGAGCGGGCGTTGGTGTCGGTGACCTTGATCGCGTCAGGGCCCTCGGCCCGGACGACACCCGCAAACACCTGGCCGTCGCGGGTGGAGACGGTGAAGGTCGTGTAATCGGGCGCGATGTCGGCACTCGGGGCGGCGATGCTGCGATAGATGTCGGCCGCGCCCTTCTCGGCGATGCCGGTGAGGTCCGGGCCGACCGGGCCGCCCTCGCCGCGGAAGAGGTGGCACTGGCCGCACCGCGCCTGCTCGCCGCGGAAGATCGTGCGACCGCGAGCCGGGTCGCCGCCCGCGAGGCCCGGCACGACCACGGGGGCAACAGCCGCCGCGCCGGTCGAGATCGGCGCCCAGGGTAACAGGAGCGCGACCGGCTCGATCGGCCGGTCGGCCGGATCCCGGGACGCTCGGACCGACGCCTTCAGGACCAACGGTTGTTTCGATCCGCCCGTTCGGACACTCGCCGAGAGGAACTGCGGTTCCCCGGTTGAGGTGACCGCCAGCTCGACGCGGTTCAGCACGCCGGGAGTTTGCGGCTTCGCGGCGGTCCCCACGGCGTCGCCGAGCGTGACGTCGCCGAAGGTCCCGGTCGATTCGAGCCGAACCGAAATCTTGCCGGCCGGCAGCCGCATCCAGGTGCCGAGCAGCAACTGGCCGGGTCGATCGAGGTCCGCGAGCGCCTTCTCATGCTGGCGCGACCCGCGCGTCAGTCTGCGCGTCTGGTCCAGGTCGAGTGACGGCCACCACGTTGTCCAGGCTGGGCTGGCCGCCGCGTCCTCGCCGTGGGTCCAGGCGACCTCGACGCCCGTCAGACCGTAGGCGATCGTACCGCCGGGGAACGGCAGTTCGTATCGAGCGACACGCGGGTGGGGATCGGTGGCGAGGACCAGCGTCCGGCCCTCCTCCGCAAGCCAGGCTCCCACGATCCGCAACGATCCGTCAGGCTTCGACTCGCCCGCCAGCGGTGCCTTCATCGCTCCGTAAGGGATCGACTTCCCGACCATCCGACGCGCCACGTCCGCCGCGACCGGCCGGTCGAAGGCCGCCACGACCTCCAGCGGTCCCGACGGCCAGACGACGACCGGCCGGGGCGCCTCGGCTTCGTTTCCATCCATCGCCTGAGCCTGGCGAGTGCAGGCATTCAGGATCGCCATCGCGAATGCCAGCGCGAGCGCGGCTCGCGTCCCGCGGTGTGCGGATCTGACGGCGGCACTGGTCCGGTCGACGGGAGCGGTCAGAGCGGTTATTCGGTCGAGCCGCTCGGAGTCGTCGTAAGGTACGTGACCCTGACTGCCATTCTGGCGGAATTGGGTTCGTTCGGCATTTTGCCGGCGCGGGCCCTGGCGGAATTGGGTTCGTTTTGCATTTTGGCGGGGCCCGAGCTGGCGGAATTGGGTTCGTTTTGCATTTTGGCGGGGCCCG
>JAKAUH010000763.1 GCA_021818605.1 Planctomycetota bacterium | reverse complement strand
CGGGTTGCGCACCTCGTGCGCCACGCCGGCCAGCAGCTTGCCCAGCGCCGCGAGGCGTTCGCTCCGCCGCAATTCCGTCTGGAGCCGCTCGCGCTCGATCGCCTGGCGGCGGACCGTTCTCGCCAGCCCGGCTGTCAGCACGAACGCCAGCGCGATCCCGCCCAGCGCCAGCCCCGCCGCCAGTTGGTAGCCGCGCAGCGAGCGGTCGCCGAACAGCGAGTCCTCAAGCCGGATCATCACCCACGTCGCGCCCAGGATCCGGTCGTCCGTTCTGGACTCGATCGGCGCCGTCCGGATGGCGACGGTGATGGGCCCGGCGCCTTCGAGTTCCTCGATCGAGAGCAACGGCTGCTTCTTGCGGATCGCCGCGTGCACGAGGATCTCGATCAGGTCGATCTCGCGCGGCGGCAGGCCCTCCTGGCCCCGTCGGATCGCGGAACGGGTCACAGGGTGACCCGCGTCGGTCGGCGGTCCCGAGGGCGCCGGATGCTCGGCGACCGTCCCCATGAAGCTGTCGTAGTAGCTGACGAAATAGCCCCCCTCCGCCCCATCGAACGCCCGCAGCGCGGCCCGGGCACGCTCCTTCAGCGTTGCGTCGAGCCGGATGCGGTCGGACTCCTCGCGATAATCGAAATCGTTGCCCAGCGACGCAAGTGCGTCGAGGCCCCGGCCGATCAGCTTGTCGTCGGCCCGATCGAGCAACCTCCTGGCCTCGGACCGCCGGCGCTCCCGCGCCACCACTGAGGCCCCCGTCGTCCACAACACCACCAGTGCCGCCACGAACAGCGCGGCCACCGCGCCGACCTGTACCCCGATCGGAATCCGGGCTCGAAGGTGGGTCAACGGCATAAGAACACCAGGGATATCCAGGAATGCGAAAGACCGCATGAACGAGAATCCGGGCCGACCCTTGACTGCATGCCCCGTGCCGCGTCAGGATTCCCGGTGATCGGCGTCTTCCGGCGGTCGCGCTGGGCGGAAAAGCCCCGATCTGGCGGGGGAATCGTTCCCACGACGGACGGCCCGGCCGCCGGAATTATAGGCAGAGCGGCCGTTTCCGAACACGGTACTGGTTTTGCGAAAAGGTCCGCGGTGGGCGACAGGAAGCGGCCGGCGGTGCGAGGAAGCGAGGCCGCTCAGCGCGATCGTCGGATCCGCCGCGAGTTATCGGGCACAACCCGTCCGGTCTGGCGAGGTCCACATTGCACCCGGTAGGACGAGGAGGATTGCCATGTCGAAGCTGACTGCCCTGCTCGCATCCGCGGTCATGGCCCTGGGTCTGGTGGCGCTGGGACCGGCGCAGCCGCAGGGGCCGCCGGGCGGCCCGGACGCCGTCCCCAGGGCCAGGGACAGGGGCAAGATAAAGGCCAGGGCGAAAGGCAAGGACGCCAGGAAGAAGGCCGAGCGCGAGCCCGGAGGCGACCTGCGCAAGGCTTATGACTTGCTTCGCCGTCTCCGCGCCGACCAGGCCGCTGCCGCGCGACCTGATGCGAGGATCCGCAACTGGACCGAGCGCGCCGTCGAGTTCTATCGCGATGGCCTGCGCGCCCAGACCGCGGGAGAAACCCAGCGGGCTCGCGAATATGGCGCCGCGGCGCATGACCTGGCCCGCGCGGTGGATCACGCGCGAAACGCCTCGCGCTACGACCGTCCCGACCCCGACCTGCCGGCGCCCGGCGTCGACTTCGGCGCGGGCGACACGAGGGTCCGCGCCTCGCGGGATCTCTACCGCGCGTATGAGCGGCTGGTCTGGCTCGGCACCTGGCGCCCCGGAACCAGCCTGGAGGTCTACGTGAATGCCGCGCGCGACCTGTACAACGCCGGCCGCCGCGATCTCCAGGCCGGCCGGGATGAGCGCGCCGGCGAGCTCGCCCGCGCCGCCGAGGCCATGACTCACGTCCCCGAGCATCTCGCCCGCGCCGCCGCGACGGGCGCCTCGGTCCTCCCGCCGCCACCGCCACCGCCACCCCCGCGCGCGGAGCCGGCGCCGGCGCCGGCGCCCACGTCCACGCCGCCAGCCGGCAAGCCGAAGGCGGATCACCCCGCCCCACCCGCCGGGCCGCCGCCCATCCTGCCGCCCGAATGACGGCTGGGCGGAGTGGCTCGGGGACAAGTGACAAGTGGCAAATGGCAAGTGGCAAGTGGGTATGTAAGGGCGCGGGACCGATCCGTTGGGCGAGGGTCTCCGACCCTGCCTCAGCCCGAGACTGTAGATCTGCCTCGCTTCGACTGGCCTCCGACGGCGCGGGAGACCGGCGGTCAGTCTTCCCGGCGGGGGCGGAGACCCGCGCCGAACAGCCGCTGACCCGGTCTCCACTCGCCACTCGCGACTCGCCACTTCGGTCAAGGGGGCGGAGACCCGCGCCGAACCGACCGGACCGCGTTCGCCGGTCGCTGTCCGATCAGGCTGCCTGCGCTGCGTCGTCCTCGACGTGCTGGATCGTGTGCAGCTCCAGGCGCTGGAACGTCTCCGAGATCACCTCGAACGGCGCACCGTTGAGCGCCCAGAGGGCCTCGATGATCTCGGCCTCGTCATCCTGCTCGGGCTCGTCCCAGGTCACGAGGAATTCGCGGTCCTCGCGGACCAGGACATCCGCGCCCAGGTCGGCCAGGTGGCCCTCGATCGCCTCGCGGTTCGCCGGGTCAATCGTGAACGACCATCGGACCAGGTCGGGCGTGCCAGACTTCATCTCGGGGCTCATCGTCATCCTCCTCCTTGATTGCTCTTGCGATCGCATCAAGTGCGAGTGTTTGCGGGGCGCCCGCGATGCGCCGCGGCCCGCGACGGGCCGGCGCGGGGAGGCGCCATTAGGTACTGGTCGGCCGAGGTTGCCCGCCGCATCACTCGGCTGGACGGCCGGCGAATGGCTCTCCCGGCACGACCGCTACAGCTCGTCAAGGCTTCGCAGCCAGTCATCCTCGAGCAATCTCTCGCCGGGACGCGGAAAAGACAAGGACGTTTCACGCAGAGGCGCAGAGAGAGCAGAGACACAGCGCGGCCGGAAGGCCGCGCTGTGTCTCTGCGCGAAATCCGGATTCGGAACCTCCGCTGTTCGGCGCGCCCCGTCCCGATCCTTCGCTGCGACGGTCAGCTACGACCGCCCAATCGTCGAGCTTCGTGGCTCGTCGGAGAGCGTCGGGCCGGTCAGTGGCGTCGGGTGATAGTCGAGGGTCGAGGGCGTGCGCACACGAATGGCCGTCGAGTCGTCCGAGCCCACGGTCGCGACCATGGGGGTTCCCGGCCCTCGGTTGAGCGAGGAATCGCCGGGTGGCACGCCGCTGGCGGGGCCGGCGTCGCGGCCCGAGGTGGCGGCGGGCGCCCGGCGTCGGTCGAGCCGGCGCTGGATCAACAGGCCCAGCGTGGTCAACACCGCGCCCATGACCGACGCCTGGATCATCTGCATGGCCAGGCTCGGCTGGACCAGGGCGGCGACCAGAAGCGCCGCGACGGCCGCCGTCGCCCAGACGGTGCGGAACCGCAGGCGCGCGAAGATCGCCAGAAAGCCGAGGGCCAGGGTCACGCCCGAGCCCGCCGCGATCAGCCAGGCCCGTGCGATG
This sequence comes from Planctomycetota bacterium, assembly GCA_021818605.1. Lineage (GTDB taxonomy): Bacteria > Planctomycetota > Planctomycetia > Isosphaerales > Isosphaeraceae > JAKAUH01. The sequence goes on along the minus strand of JAKAUH010000763.1, from coordinate 8,959 downwards.
ATCCGGACGCCCAACGCTTCGGGCCGGCCCGTCCGGCTGAACAGCAACTGGTGCGACGCGTCGAGCGCGCTGTCGCGCAGATCGTCGGCCGCGGCGGCGGGTGCCCCGGTGCCGAGCAGCCATTCGCCCAGGCGGGCGCCGTCGCGCGCCGGGCGTCGGATGCACAGATATCCCGACCAGAACCACTCGTTCTCATCGGTCCAGCCGGACGGCCCGCCCAGGATGGTGCGGTCCCAGGGCAGCCGTACCAACCACAGGGTCCGCAGCACCAGGCCGCCGTCAAGGAGCTGGGGCGCGGCCCAGTTGCCCCGCGCGGCCGAGCCGCCGAGCTGGTATTCCAGTTCGACCAGCGCCGGTCGCGCGGCCGCCTCGGCCGGCAGCCGCAGCCGGTAGCCGGCCGGGGTCGGCTCGAAGTCGACCCGGTCCGCTGCCCGGCCATTGACCCGCGCGGCGATCATCCGGGCGCCTTCCGGCAGCGAGAAGGCGAACACCGGCCCGTGCGTCTCGACCCAGTACCAGGCCCGGCCGCGCAGCGAGCCGTCGAGGCCCTGCGAGGTCTCGATCAGCGAGCGGGGCACCACCAGCGTGGGCAACTCGACGGGATCGAGCGCCTCGGTGCGGAACTGGAAAGGCCGACCCCGCGGGCCGCTACTGCTCTCGGTATAGGTCGCCCCGGCGGTAGGCTCGCCCACGTCGATCCCCGCGGCTGATGTGGCGGCCGACGATGATGATGAGAGGCTCCACGCCGGGTCGCCGCCCCGGAACACCACGCCGGGGGCGGTCGCCATCTCCACGCGCGCCGGGGCGGATCCGGCTCCCGGAAAGTCGATCCAGGGGAGGGTCAGCTCGCGGGGCCTGGTGGTGGCCAGCGCGGGGGAGATCGGTCTGCGGTAGCGGAACGCCAGTGTCGTCCGGTCCAGCACCGGCCGGTCGAAATACAGCCGGTATCGCCGCGAGCCGTCCGCCTCGGGCGGTAGGTCCTCGCGGTCGACCACCTCGCGGTCGAGCAACTCCCAGCCGTCGGCGATGTCCCTGGGGACGCGGACCTCCAGCGTGGCGAGCGTCCCGTGCCGCACGGTGAATGTGGTCTTCTGGAGCACGTCGACCCAGCGCCGTGAGATCTCGGCCGAGACCGTCGTCTCCTGGCCGATCGACCGGGCATGGCGGGTGATCCGGATCGGCAGCGTCCGGGGGCTGCCGACCGCGTCGACGACCAGCGCCGGCCCGCCGGCCGCGCCGCCGGACGGTGGCGACGCGCGGTCGCTGACCACCTCCAGCACGCGAAATACCGCCGCGCCGCCGGGCCGATCCGATCGCGAGGCCTCGTCGTCCAGCTCGACCGACACCCCGCGGTCCCCGGCGATCGTGAACGACGACGTGACGGCTGTCGTCTCGTCGGGCGCGAAGAGGCCGAGCTTCACCCTCCCGTCGTGCGGCAGCCGCTGGAAGCCGTCCAGCCGGATCGTCACCTTGTTCTGGTCGCGCGCGGTGGGCGCCAGGCGGATCGTCAGCCCACGCGCTTCGCCAGCCGGGGCCTTCGCCCCACGACGCGCCGGCGGCCCCATCGGATTCCACGCCTCGACCACGTCCGGCGGCCCCACCGAGGTGACCTCCAGGCCTGGACCCAGTCCCAGCGCGACCTCGAACAGGCGCCCGCGCACCCACTGGAGCTCGATCGTCGTCTCGCTCCGTGCCCGGTCCGCCTCAAGGTGGAACAACGTGCGCGACTGCGAGCGGACGAGTGGCGGCGAGTCCTCGACATCGAGGGCCAGGCCGAACGGATGGTCGAGGAACTCGAACGCCAGGCTCGTCTGCGGCCGCTCGCGCAGCTCCTGCGGTAGCGAGGTCGGCGGGATCCGCCGCAGTCCCTGCGAGGATACCGGCGCGACCCATAGATTGGGACCCTGGATCACACCGATCGCGCCCGACTGCTCGCCTGTGTGCATGATCGGAAACCCGCCGAACGCGATCCGGCGCGCCGCACCTTTCGAGTAGGCGCGCCGGGTCCGCAATACCAGCCGCTTGACGTCGCCCGGCCGTAATGGCTCAGCCAGCGGGATCAATAACCGTCCCGCTCCGCGCCCCCCCTCATTCGCTGGCTCGAACGGCTGGTCATCCAGCCGGATTTCCGTGACATCATCCCCCTCGTCAACGCCGATCTCCAGCGTGCGGGCGATCCCACGGACACAACGGATCACCCAACTCGACCAGGTGCGCATCTGCTCGGCGTCGACCTCGATGGCGATGTCGCCCTGCGCCGTCAGCAGGGGCGGATCGCCGGCGCCGGCCTGGGCCTCGACGGCCCAGCTCACGTCGATCCGCGATCGGGGCGTCAGCCGCGCCGACAGCCGCGCCCCCTGGCCGCCAGCCAGGTCGCTCTGGCCGTAGACCTCATTGGTGCCGACGAGCAGGTCCGGCTGGCGGCGGGCGAAATCCAGGTCGAGCGACGTCTGCGGGGCCGCCGGGATCGCCAGCGACAGCCCCGCGCGGGCCGGGCGGGTTGTCAACGGGCACCGCAGGTCGACCTCGATGCGATGGACGCCCCGTCCGGTCAGCTCGACCTCCCAGGATCCCGGCTGGGCGACGCGCACGGCCAGAGCCCGGTTCCCCTCGCGGGCGTCGATCAGCCGCTGGTCGTCCAGTCGGATCGGGACCCAGGCCGGCCCGTCGACGTCCATCGCGATCGCCAGGTCGACCCGCAGTACGGCCGAGTCGCCCCGCACCCGACCCCGAACCCGCACCGACTCGACCACCCAGGTTCCCCCCGCGGCTGTCCCGCCCGGCTGTGCCATCGCGGCCGCCGCGCCGGGGACACCGGGAGCACCGGGAGCACCGGCATCGCCGTCAGCGGCCGGCACGGACCCGGTTCGCTCGACACGGCGGATCTCCAGGTCGGGCTGCTGGATCTTCCGCAGCAGAGCCTCGTAGTCCGCCGGCGTGCCCAGGATGATGAAGTATGACGTGGCGGGCGGCACCTCGGACATGGCGTGAGGCTTGTCGACGGCCTCGGGCCCGTCTCCGCCCGGCGATCCGTGCCTGGTCGGCTCCTGGGCGCGCACCGACCCGGCCGACATCGCGATCGCCGCCGACGTCAGCAGGCACGCCAGACCCCAGTGAACATGCCGGCCGTGATCCAATTCTTCGGAATCCGGAAGCCCAGCCGCCCCGCGGGACCCGGCGAAACCCTGCGCGCAGAGCACCACCCGCCGGAGCATGGCCTTACACGACTACTATAACATGGCGCTGCAATCGGCTCCACGACCGGCCCGGGACCAGGAATCTCCGACTCCTTCCTGACTTGCCACCGGCCACCGCGAGCGAGCCGCTCACCTGACAGCCCAGCTCGCTTTCCCTGCGGTGCGATCGCTCTGTAGAATCGAGGTGCATGACGACCTCGACGAGCGGCGACATCGTGATTGTGGGCGGCGGGGTGATCGGCCTGTCGATCGCCTATGCACTTGCGCGCGAGGGGCTCCGCCCGATCCTGCTCGACCGCCGCGAGCCCGGCCGCGAGGCCTCGTGGGCCGGCGCCGGGCTGATCCCGCCGATCGCCGATCGCACGCTGAACGACGGCGCCCCCTTCAATCCGCTGGCCGCCCTGCGGGCCTGGAGCTCGCGGCTCTATCCCGAGTGGTCGGCCGCGCTTCAGGACGAGACCGGAATCGACCCGGGCTATCGCCGCACCGGTGGCGTCGACGTGGCGTGGACCCAGCGCGAGGACGACGCGCTGCACGCCGCGGCCGGCCAGTGGCGGGCCGAGGGAATCGCCTGGGAGCGCATCCCACCCGGCGATTATGCCCGCGTCGAGCCGGCGCTGAACCCCGAGTTAAGTTCGGTGTACTTCCTGCCCGATCGGGCCCAGGTGCGCAACCCCCGGCTGCTGGCGGCGCTCAAGGCGGCCGTCGTTCGTCGTGGGGCGGTTCTGGAGGGACATCGGGCCGTGCTGGGTTTCACGCTCGACGGCGGCCGGGTCGCGGCCGTGCGCACCGAGTCGGGCGAGATCTCCTGCGGCCGGGCGATCGTGGCAGCCGGGGCCTGGTCGGGCGGGCTGCTCGAGCTGGCGGGGGTCCGGGCGCCGACTCCGCCGATCAAGGGGCAGATTGTCCTGCTCCACGCCGAGCGCCCCCTGCTCCGCCGCGTGGTCGAGCACGGCAAGAACTACCTCGTGCCGCGCGACGACGGGCGAATCCTCGTCGGCGCCACCGAGGAGGATGCGGGATTCGACACCAGGCCGACGGCTGCCGGCGCGCGCGACCTGCTCGACGAGGCCATTCGCCTCTGCCCCGCGCTCGGCGAGGCCGCGATCGAGACCACCTGGGCAGGACTGCGGCCGGGAAGCGTCGACGGCCGACCTTACATTGGGATCGCCCCGGAAGTGGAGAACCTGATCATCGCCGCCGGCCACCGCCGCGCCGGCTTGCAGCTCGCGCCGGGGACCGCCGAGCTGGTCGTCGACCTCGTGATGGGCCGGGCCCCGCGCCTGGACCTCGCCCCATTTCGGCCCGACCGATCGCCCACGCCCGAAGAACCGGCCGCCGACGACGCGTTCCGATCCTGAGACGGCGCGGCGACAACAACATCCTCATCGGCCGCCTTCCCGGCCGTCGGCAAGCTCCCTCGCGAACGCGCGGAACGAACGCATCCAGGGTGTCGAGTCGGTCGTCCTCCCGGCCTTGAGGAACCGGGCGAGCGCGGCGACCTTCAGACCGGGAAAGTTCCGGCTCGACACTCTCGGCCGATAGGTCCCGTCCGGCTGGAGATGGAGGAACTGGAGGCTCTGGCCCCGGGACCGCCAGACTTCCGGAACCCCCATCGCGGCGAAGATCTCGAGCCGATCGAGCGAGGTGCGGGTCACGTCGACCTCGATGACCAGGTCCGGGGGCGGGTCGCGATCCAGGTCGAGCCGGCGCTTGCCCCGCACGCGCCGGGCACTGGCGCCGAACCAGTAGCATTTGTCGGGCTCGGCGCCCCGGTCCAGGTCCTGGCGTTTGAGCGTTGTCGTATCGCCGCCGACAATGGAGACCTCGAGCTCCTCGGTGAGGAATTCGACCATGCGGCCGAGGAGATAGGCATCGCTGTTGTGGCCGAACGAGGGCACGAAGACCTCCATATCTCCCCGATCGTAGGTGATCCGGATCGGCCGCTCGCCCACGATGCGCAGCATGGCCTGGTAGTCGCCCCAGGCGACGCCGCGGATGACGATCCCTGGCGTTGCTGGAATCCTTCTCCTCGAACCGGCAGTCGCCGTGGCCACGGTCGCACCTTCCTTTCGTGCCGCGGCCGCCTCAGCGTGCGGCCTGTTCCGCCTCGCGTGCCTCGACCAGGACCTTACCGGCGGCGGTCAGTCCCAGGGCGACAGTCCGCGCGCCCAGCCGGCAGACCAGCGCGCCGGCCTCGGGGCGGTTCTCGACGATTTCCCCCGTGGCGTGGAGATCCAGCCCGCACTCGCTCAGATACCGAAGGAACGCCGGGTCCTGGTCCATCACGCGGACGACGCGGAAGGTCGCGCCCGTCTCGAGCCGCGCCAGCGGGACGCCCTCGATCTCGGCGAGGAATCCGTCGGCGCGGGGGATCGGGTCGCCGTGCGGATCGACGGCCGGATGGCCGAGAAATGTGTCGATCCGGTCGACCAGGCGCTCGGAGGCCGCGTGCTCCATGTGCTCGGCCTCCTCATGCACTTCGTCCCACGACATCTCGAGCGTCCGCGCCAGGAACAGCTCGAGCAATCGGTGGCGGCGGATGACCTTCAGCGCCAGCCGGCGGCCGGCCTCGGTCAGCCGGGCTCCCTCGTACGGCATGTACGTCGCCAGGTTCGCCTCGGAGAGGGTCTTGAGCATGCCGGTCACCGTGCCCGGCGAGACTGACAGCGCCTGCGCGATTTCGCCGGTGCTCACGGCGCTGCCCGGCTCGCGCCGCGCGGCGATCAGCGCGATCGTCTTGACATAATTCTCAACCGTCAGGCTCGCCACGACTCGAAGGCTCCCGATCCGGCCCCGGACTTCACCTCGTCGACTGCTCGACCCGCCGCCCCGACCGGGTCTTCCATCGTACGCCACGGCGTGTTGTGGGGAAAGAGAAGCGGGCCGATGCATCGACGCGAGATCACCCGCCGGCCCCAGGCTAATCACGCGAGTATCCCTCGGTTGGCCGCGAACCGGCCGGCGGGTAGACTGGAGGGAGAGCAGGAATCCGATTCGCGGGAATGCCGGAGAGAGACCGCCCATGAGCCCGACCGTCGCAAGCCCGCCCGGGGCCGAGAACCGGACCGAAGGTGTCCTCACGGGACGGATTGACGTCACTCCCGAGGCGCTGCTCGCCATGCCTGGAGGCGAGCATTACGAGCTGATCGACGGCGTCCCGGTGGAGAAGACGATGAGCCTGCTGTCCAGCCGCATCGAGGTCACGCTCGGGCGAATCCTCGATGACTATTGCACCGGGAAGGACCTGGGCTGGATCCTCGGACCGACGTGCGGCTATCGCTGCTTCCCCTGGAAGCCGGGCAAGGTCCGGCGCCCGGACGCGTCCTTCATCGCCCGCGACCGGCTCCCGGCCGCGGAACACTGGTCGGACGGCTACGTGTCGATCCCGCCCGACCTGGCCGTGGAGGTCACCTCGCCGTCCGACGAGGTATACGACCTCGAGCTGAAGGTCGAGGAATACCTGCGAGCCGGCGTCCGGCTCGTCTGGGTGATTCATCCCGAGATCCGGACGATCCAGGTGATTCGAACGGACGGATCCGGGCTGCGGCTCCGCGCGGGGAGCGAGCTGTCGGGCGAGGATGTGCTGCCGGGCTTCCGCTGCCCGGTGGACGCCCTGTTCCCCTCGGTCGCGGCCGAGGAGTCGACGGCCGCGGCAGTCGAGGCGCCGTCGGCTTCGTAGGCCGGATCTCCAGACCATGCGACGACCTCACCCCCGCCGGCTGCTGGCCCCCTTGAGCGAGACGTACGCCTCGTCTTTCTTCTCGCTGTGGTAGAAGTGGATGTCCAGCGTCCGCAAATAGGTGTGCAGCCCGGCGTCCTGGATCGGCAGCAGGTGGGCGTCGGCCTTCGATTCGTTGTGGTGCGAGTGCCACAGGCCCGGCGGCGTCACGAACGCCGAGCCGGGCTTCCAGTCGGCGCGGCGGGGATCCTTGATGTTCCCATACCTGTCGATCTCGGTGCCGATCAGCGAGTAGCAGCCGGGCTCGCAGTCGATGATCAGGTCGAGGGCCACCGACTCGTGGTGATGCGGCGGCTGGACCTTCCCCTGCGGCAGCACGCCGAACATCGCCCAGAGGACGTGGGTGATCGTCCGGGTCTGGGGCAACTCGGAATTGGCCATCAACACACTCACGCGATTACGACTGGACGCCTGGGGGTCCTGCGCCACCTTCTCCAGCTCCTCGACAGCCCGCGCGCGGGGATAGAGCGTGGGCTGGAACCTCGGCGTCTCGGCGCGGGCACCCAGGTAGCGGAGCAAGGGCTCGTCGTGGACCCAGTAAAACGCGGCGTCCTCGTCGGCGTGGTGGACCGCCTCGCCGCAGCACGACAGTGTGAAGATGTCCCCCTCACACCAGGCGAGCTTCCGGTCGCCGAACGTGGTCTGCCCCCGGCCGCGAATGACGTAGTACAGCTCGGAGGTGGCGTTCGGGTCGGTGGCGATCCGTTCGCCCGCGCGGATGTGGATGAAGTTCGACAGCAGGGCTGGGCTCGTCGCCGGCCCATGGCAGCGAAGCTTCTCACTCAGGTCGAACGGAATGACCTGCGTCGGACCCTCCTCGTGGAGCCGGGCTGGGAAATCCGCCAGCGGCACCTCCGGGATCAGCCCCGAGCCGATCGGATTGGCCGCCTTGGAATACTCGAAATATTGCCCGGAGCCTGTCCATTCGTCGCGATACTTCCCGTCGCACTGGGCGGTGTTTGCCATGACTTGCCTCCTCCTCGATGTCAGCCCGGCCCTTGAAAGGGACCCGAGGGAATGCCGCACGTCGATGCCAGGCGATCGGCGGGCAGGCCAGCGGTGGTCGGACGGAGATCGGCCCGACGCAGAATCGGTACGGGTCGAATCGTATTGGCGGGTGCGCGGTCTGGCCGGACACGAGCCGCGGGCATTCCCGCGGCCCGGCCTGGCCGGATTCATCCCGGCAAGGAAAGTTGCAGCAAACGCCGGGCCAGCGGGGGCCGGGGGCGGTCCGCTCAGGGCCGTCGGGTCGTCCGGCCCAGGGGGATCGGCGGATGCGGCCGATGGGTCACGCCGGCGTAGATCGCCAGTGTGCCGAGGTTGGTCAGCAGGACCGCCGAGAGGCTGGTGAAGCCGAGAAGGAACGCCCCCGCGACGCAGGCGAGGTTCGGCACGAGGATCAGCGAGTGGAGCGATCGCACCCGGCCGACGTGGGCGCTCGCGCGGGTCCTCAGCCCGGCCGCCCAGTCGAGGTCGGGGCGCAGGACCAGAACCTGCGCCGGGTCGTGGGCCGGGTCGACCGGGTCGGCCAGCGAGATCGCGACGTCCGCCTCGCGGGCCGCCTCCGGATGGCGCAGCGTATCGCCGATGTAAACGACCCGCCGGCCCTGGCGTCGGCAGGTGCGCACGGCCTCGGCCGCGGCCTCGGGCGAGAGCCCGGCCAGGTGGAAGTCCATGCCGAGCGAGTCCGCCAGCCCGGCGGCCTCCAGGGCGGGCCGGTGCGACAGCAGGCCGAACGTCAGCCGGCCGGTCTGGCGGAGGGCGCGAATGGCCTCGGCGGCCCGGGGCGAGCCCGACGGCCCGAAGGCGATCCGCCCGACGGGCCGGCCGTCAGCCGCGACCTCCAGGTCGGGCGGGATCGTCGCCGTCGAGGAGGATAGGCCGGCGGCTCGCCGATCACGGATCGAGGTGGTGCGTGCCCGGTCGGTCAGCGTGATTTCGGGACCGCCGTAGCGGGCGCTTGGGTCGCGGCGCACCACGGCCCGCCGCGCCGCGCACGCGGCACCGAGAGCCGACGACC
>JAKAUH010001016.1:2343-12530 GCA_021818605.1 Planctomycetota bacterium | reverse complement strand
GAGCGATTGCGTCGCTTGATCTAACGCGGCCGCTCGTGGTATCCTCATCGGCTGATCGCCGTCCGGCCGCCAGGCTGGGACGGCGCCGGTCCGCCTGGTCAACCCTGGCCACGGGCCGCGATTTCCGGGATGACCGTCGTGCTCGGGGGCCCAGGCCCCCGTTTGTTGTCTAGTGAGAGGATTTTCTGCTCCCGGCCGAAGGGCCGGGTGGAACCCGAAGCGATCGAAATATGCCAAACTCACCATCCGCAGGGAAGCGCATGCGGCAGAGCGTCAAGCGGCGCATGCACAACCGGATCACGAAGAAGGTCATCAAGACCCTGAGCAAGCGGACGCTGGAATCGGTCACTGAGAAGGATTTCGACAAGGCCGCCGCCGATTTCCGCCTGGCGACCGCCAAGATCGACAAGGCCGGTGCCCGCCGCGTCCTGCATCCGAATACCGCGGCCCGCCGCAAGAGCCGGCTGGCTCGGGCCTATGCCGCCGCGGTGAACAAGGCCAGGCAGTCGGATCGCGCACAGACCTGAGCGCCTCGCCACGCCGGACGGTCGCGGTCGGCTCGCCTCACCAACCACGTCGAGCGACCGCGACCCGACCGACGCCCCTCCCGGTCTTCAGCGGGCCGGCCTCGGCGGCGCGGCCCGGCGAGGCGAGGCGCCGGAGCGCCGGGACGGTCATGAGCACCCTCGAGGACGCCTTGCCGGTTATCCGCTCGTCGGCTCCCTCCGCGGAGCCGGACAGCCGTTCCCTGCCCGCGCGCCAGGACGCCGACCCCTTCGGCGCGATGGTTGCCGTCCTTCTCGCCAGACAGGTCGGCCCGGCGGCTGTCGTCGCAATCGTTGACGGTCTGCGCGACGCCGGGCTGCTCGATCCGGTGCATCTCGACCTGGCCGCTGCGCCCGAGATCCAGGACGCGCTGGCCGGCCGGGTCCGGTCGTTCTCACTCCGCACCATCGGGCCGGCGAAGCAGCTCGCCCACTGGATCGCCGAGCACTACAACGGCCGTGCCGACGAGCTCGTCCGGTCGGACCGCTCGACCGACGACATTCGTACCGAACTGGCCGCGATCCGGGGGATTGGGCCGGCCGGGGCCGATGCGATCCTCGTCTCGTCGCTCCATCGCCCGGCGTACGCCGTCGACCGGGGAACCTATCGAATCCTCGTCCGCCACGGCTGGCTTGATACCGCGGCCGACTACGAGGAGGTCCGCGATCTGCTCGTCCATCACGCGGGGGGAGATCCCGCGCTCCTGGTCGGGCTGGCGGCCGGGATGGACGCGCTGGCGACCCGGTACTGCCGCGCCTCCGCCCCGCGCTGTGATGCCTGCCCGCTACGGCCGTTCTTGCTGGATGGCGGTCCGGTCGAGGTCGGAGAAGAGTAACCGGATCGCCGGATCGTGGGTTCTCGTGCGACCGGGGAGGGACGACATGGCTGATTACCACCTCGAAGGCCCCAAGCCGGCTCGCATCTATGAGGTGATCCTGCCCAAGAAGCTCGGGTATTTCGGCAAGATTCAGCAGGTCCTGGAAGACCTGTTCGACGAGCAGGCCATTCGCAAGATTCCGTTCGTCCAGCAGGCCATTGCCCGCCAGCGCCAGAAGGACGCGGCCTTCGACGAGGAGGACTGGATCGGCACCCTCTGCCAGGCGACGCGCGGGTATTCGATCTACGAGATGGACGGTCGTTACATGTCGCCCAGCGGGCCGGTGGACGAGCGGGTGCTGGTCATCCGGTTCATCTTCCACAACCCGCTGGATCGCGGTGATCCCCGCACCGATTTCCTCGCGGCATCGCTCGAGGTCGTCAACCACCTCGTGGCCCAGCGGTTCGCGCACGAGCTGGGGGTCGAGGAGGAGATCTGGTTCGTCGAGTACCACTCGCCGAGGCTGGCGATCTGGCGCAGGGATTCGGCGAGTCCGTCGGGACAATGATGCCTTGTTTCCGCGATGATTATCGACCTGGGTCCGCGATGATTTCGTGACCTACAGTGTTGGTAGCGGGCCGGCGCTGGCCCTCGACGTCGGACGGGGCTTCGGCGCGGAGCCCAACAGGACGACGTTCGCCAAGTTGCTCGAGCGAGCGGCCGGGACGACCCGCGGCCGAGGCGCGCCGAGAGAGGAAACCGACGAATGTACCCGCTGCCCGTGGTGATCGTGGGTGTCCAGGACGATCAACTCCCGGCCGTTCGCCGCGAGCTCGCCCACCTGGGCGCCGACATCGAGTCCGAATTCCCCTCGGCGGCGGCGGCGGCCGAGTGTCTGCGGTCCACTCGCCGACAGCAGCGGCTGCTGGTCGTCCAGGTCGGACCTGACTGCGACGCCTCGGCGATCGAGCGCCTGGGCGAGGAGTTCGGCGGCTGGCCGATCCTCGGGTTGGTCCCCGATGGCTCGACGGTTCGCGACGTGCTGGAAGTCAACCGGGCGGGAGCCTGCCAGGTGGTCGGGCTGCCGCCGGGACTGGCCGACTTCCACCGGGCGATGGGGATGATCGCGACGCAGTTCGGCGGAAAGCTGATCGATCGGCACGTCTTCGCCGTCGCCGGGGCCGTCGGCGGCAGCGGGACCTCGACGATCGCGATCAACCTGGCGCACGAGATCGCCGTCAAGTTCCGACGCGGCACGATCCTGGCCGAGCTCTCGCTCCAGGCGGGCGCGCTGGCAGCGCACCTGGACATCGAACCGAGGGTGACCCTGGCCGACCTGTTTCGCGAGATTAATCGGGTCGACGACCTGCTCGTCGAGAAAAGCCTGGTTCCGTACGCGGACGGGCTGAAGATTCTGGCCGGTGCCCAGGAATACGCGACGAGCGTCAGGGCGGACCCCGCCCACCTGGTCCGGATCGTCTCGTGCTTCCGCAAGATCGCCGACGTGACGGTGCTGGACGTTCCCAACATGGCTCACGGCCTCGGCAGGACGGCCGTCGACGGCGCGGACCGCGTGGTCCTGGTCGGTGTCCAGAATGTCCCGTCGATCCGGTCGATGAAGATGTTCTGCGAGCACCTACCGGCCGAGCGATTGAACCACTCGGTCTGGATCGTGATCAATCGGTACAATCCGCAGCTCAAGGGATTCTCGGCGGCCGAGATCCGCGACATTCTCGGCGCCCCGCACGTGGTGACCGTTTCCAATGACTACCCGGCGGTTAACACGGCGCTCAACCACGGCAAGCCATTGCGGCTGGTGACACCCGGGACGCCGATCCTGAAGGATCTCGACACTCTGATCGAGGGGCTGCTGGGCCTCCAGAAGCAGGCGGTCCACGCGCCACATCGGATGTTCGGGCGGATGCGCCGGGCGCTGGGGGTTTGAGGGACGTTCGCCGGGACGGGCAATCGGGTCCCTCGCGGCGCTTGACGACCGGGGGCGAGTCCGTAGACTGAATCGCGGGGAACCTGGAGTCTTTCCCCGCCCGAGGGCCGGCCTTGCCGTCCCTCGCGCCGTACCCCGGAAGCCGCGCGAAAAAGGGACAGGCACCTCGAAGATTCGAAGCCCATCCCCATTTTCCCGCGGCTTGTCTTTCCCCCTGCGAGACCGAGCCCCATGCATGCGATGCCCGTGATGCTGGGCGTCCTGGCGATCCTCGCCGTCGCCTACCGGTACTACAGCGCCTTCCTGGCGGCGCGGGTCGCCGTGCTCGACGATGGTCGGAAGACGCCCGCGCACCGGTTCAATGACAGCCAGAACTTCGACCCCACGAATCGCTGGGTACTGTTCGGGCACCACTTCGCGGCGATCTCGGGTGCGGGGCCGCTGATCGGGCCGGTGCTGGCGATCCAGTTCGGCTACCTGCCGGGCCTCGTCTGGCTGGTGGTCGGGGTCTGCCTGGCCGGCGCGGTGCAGGACATGATGGTCCTGGCTGTCTCGACCCGCCGGGGTGGTCTTAGCCTGGCCGGGCTCGCCCGCACCGAGATCGGCCGGCCCGCGGGAGTCGCGGCGGCGATCGCGATCCTCTACATCGTCATCATCGCGCTGGCCGGCCTGGGGATCGTGGTGGTCAAGGCTCTGGGCGGCGAGCAGGTCGCGATCGAGGCGGGGACAGTCCTGGATCTCGCTCCGAAGGCGAATATCGAAGCCTCCATGAAGCCGGGAGGCGCGCGACATTATGTGATCAGCGGCGGGGGGACTCGGCGGTCCGCGCGCGGTCCGGTTCAGAGCATGGTCCTTCCCGAGGATTTCGCGCTCGATGTTCCGGGCAATGCCTTTCTCAAGGGGAACCCCGACGGTCCGGGCATGGTCGTGCCGGCGGGCACGCGCCAGGTGGTTCCCGGCAGCGCCTGGGGCACGTTCACGATCGCGGCGACGATCCCGATCGCGCTTTTTGTCGGCTGGTACATGTACCGCTTCCGCCGTGGCCGGATCCTCGAGGCGTCGCTGATCGGCGCGGGGCTCGTGCTGGCCGCGACCATTGCCGGGGCCTGGATCAAGGGTTCGCGGTACGAACCGTATTTCTCGCTGTCGCGCGACATGACCGTCCTTGCACTGGCCGCGTACGGCTTCGTCGCGGCCGTGCTGCCGGTCTGGGTCCTTCTCCTGCCGCGCGACTACCTCTCGACATTCCTCAAGATCGGGACGGTCGCCCTGCTGGTCGCGGGCGTGGTGGTGGTCAACCCCAGGCTGGAGGCCCCGCCGATCAGCCCGCACTTCGCCTCGGGCGGCGGCCCGTACTTCGATGGGCCGATCTTCCCATATGTGTTCATCTGCATCATGTGCGGGGCGATCTCGGGCTTCCACGCGCTGGTCTCGTCGGGCACGACGCCCAAGATGGTGGACCGCGAGGGGGACATCCGGATGATCGGCTACGGCGCGATGCTGATGGAGGGGCTGGTCGGCGTCGTGGCCCTGATCGCGGCGGCGGCGCTGCCGAACTCGATGTACTACGACATCAACATCGACCTCGGGCGCCGTCCGCAATTTCTCGCCGACCATCCCGACTTCGCCCAGTTCCTCAAGGTCTCGGAGGCCGACCCGCACGGTGAGGGCGCGGTCGACGCCGGCGCCGGCGGTCCTCCGGTCAGCAAGCTGGCCGCGATGGAGAAGGACGTGCAGGAGTCGCTGCACGGGCGGACGGGTGGCGCCGTCACGCTGGCGGTCGGTATGGCACGGATCTTCACCGACGCCCTGCCCGGGATGAAATGGCTGATCAAGTACTGGTATCACTTCGCCATCATGTTCGAGGCGCTGTTCATCCTGACGACGATCGACGCCGGCACGCGGATCGCGCGGTTCCTCGTGCAGGAGTTCCTTGGCAAGCTCTGGAAGCCGCTGGGCGATCTCAACTGGCCGCCGGCGTCGATGCTGGCGACCGGACTGGTCGTCGGCGGCTGGGGCTACTTCATTTACACGGGGAGCGTTGAGACGATCTGGCCGATGTTCGGCATGGCCAACCAGCTCCTGGCGGTGATCGCACTGGCGGTTGTGACGACCTGGCTGGCCAACTCGGGCCGACGCCGCTACGCCCCGGTCACGCTGTTGCCCCTGGCCTTCGTGGCGACCACCACGTCGACCGCCGCGTACCGCGAGATTACCGGCAAGTTCTGGAAGATGACCCAGGGGCAGGGGGCGCTGGCGGTCCGCGGCTGGCTGAATATTGGGCTCACCGTGATGGTCGTCTCGTGCGTGGTGGTGATCCTTGTCTCGGCCATCGCGCGGTGGTCCTCGCCCATCCGGTCATGTGAGCGCCCGTGAAAATTACGAATGATTCGAACTTGCGTTCCGAGGTGATCGAGCTCGGCCCGAATACCTTGACGGCATGGACAGCGACCGCCAGGGCAAGGGAGCTGCACTCGCCACGAAGGGGTGGATTGAGGGAGCGCGAGGCGATCATCATTGTGGGTGATGATCGGCAGGGATACGGATCCCAGTGCGTGAGGAACGATTTGAGCGGCCGAGGCAGCGGTGGCGTGAAGTGGCTCGCGGGAGGGTAGGAGGCCCGTAAGCAGGGCCACCAGAGCCCATGCCGGGGCGACAGGCGCCCGGCGATCCTCCAGGGGCAGATAGCCACAAAGGAAATGCTCCAATCGCAAACGCGTGAGCGGTCGGTCGTCGGTGGATGCCAGCCCGAGTTGGTGGGAGTGCATGGTCATCCAAGCGGGCGGGCTGCAGGAGCGCGGCTTTTCGCGAAACAATTCATGAGTCGTCCGTCGGGCTTGCTATTCCGAGCTGGCACCGGCTGTCTCTACCATCTTGAATAGGTCGGGCATTTCCTTCTGGTAGTTCCTCCAACGGGCAACGGATTTCGTGTAGATGGGCTGTCGAACCTGGGTGATACTCGCTGTTCGAATCGCTCGCCGGGTCTCGTAGAAGCGCAGGCAGGCCGGGTCCCACTCGAGGCCGCATGCGTCGAGCAGCCGGCGAGCAACTCTTTCGAGATCCTCCACCGTGTCTTCATAGTTGATCTCATGCAGCTTAACCGGCAGCACAGATTCCCAATGGACCAGGACGCGGCGGTAATCCTTGATTCGCGCAGCCAGGTGCTCCGGGTCGTTCGCCCAGCGGATCCTGCTGAAATTCGTCATCCAGCAAGAGACGGCGACATCGCGCGGATCGCGGCGGCAGTGAATGAAGACACCGTTGGGAAAGAGGGCCGCCAGTAGGCCGATAAACATGTAATTGTCCGGCATTTTGTCCACGATCCGCTCGGCGAGGCCGTTGTCATACCGACGTAGGCGCTCGAGATGGTTCTCGGCAAGTCGGAGGATGGCGGTTCCATCCAGGTCACCGATGCATTCGATCGGGCTCTCGGCACGGCCGAGAACGGTGGGGATCGACTCGAAGGTCTGTTTGCCCAACCGCAGTTCGCCGGCGCCGTGGACGAGCGGATGGCTAGAGAGGATCTGGTCTACCAGAGTGGTACCGGACCGCGGAAGGCCGAAGATGAAGACCGGCCGACGCGTGTCGGAGCCTGCGACGCCGATCCGATCGAAGAAGCTGGGACCAAAAGCCTGAGTCAGTCCGTCCACGAATCGTTTATGGTCTCCCGGGTCATATTTGCGGTGATACTTGGAGTGTTCGAGAGCCAATGCGTTCGCCTCGAGCAAAGACTCCGCAGCCCGGGAGTACTGGGCCCGATCGTCGAGGATATGGGCCAGCCCAAACAAGAGGTGGCATCGCGGAACGGGGTCCAACGCTGGGTCGCGCAGGAAAGCTTCGATCGCATCGACATCGGCCTCAGGAAGTCGACCGCGAAGGAGCATAGCCAAGCGTCCATAAGGCGGAGCGACGCCGGGCTGCAAGTGGATCGCGTACCGAAACGCACACTCGGCCTCGACCATATCGCCGAGCTCCTCGTGCAGGCTTCCCATGTGAAGGTGCGATTGACCTGTCCCAGGTTGCATTTCGGCAGCTGCCTCGTAATGTTCCTTTGCCTCAGAGTATCGGCCATCGTCCTGTAAGGCGCACCCCAAACCGATGTGAGCATCATGCAGCTCGGCACGGTCTGCGGGCGATAATGCGACCACCTTCTCCCAGCATGCGATCGCCGACTCGGCATCCTCCAGGTCCCGGTGCAATTCGGCAAGATGTTTCCAGTAATGAACGTTGTCCGGCTCGAGTTCGACGGCTGACTTGATCCAGGGCAAGGCGCCCCCGAACTCGCCGTCCTGCCTCAGCGTCAGACCCATCTGGAAATGAGTGATGGCGAGCCGCGAGTCTAGGAGGAGCGCCTCCAGGTAGGCGGCGCGGGCCTCCAGCGTCCGGCCTAGGATTCTAAGGGCGTTACCGAGGTTATGGTGCGCGTTCGCGTCCGCAGCCCTCCGCCGGACGCTATCGCGGAATTGCTCCAATGCGTCCTCAGGCCGGCCCGCGGCAAGGAGAGCCGTCCCGAGGTTTGTCCTGGCGATGTCCAACTCCGGTGCGATTTCGAGGGCGCGGTGAAAGTGTACGATCGCCTCCTCAGTTCGACCTAGCGCCTGCAGAGCCAGCCCCAGGTTATTGTGGGCAGGCGCCATCTCCGGTCGCAGCTCGACGGCGCGCCGGAACTCCGCTACGGCCTCCTCTCCACGGCCGAGCCGATGCAAAGCTAGGCCAAGAGTGTTGAGGCCCTCGGGGAAATGCGGACGTAGCCGGAGGGCAATGCGGCAGCAGTTCTCCACCTTCTCGTGCTCTCCGAGATTGCGATAAGCTTCTCCCAGGTTGACGTACAATACGGCCCTGTTCGGTTTGAGCGCCAACGCGCGAGCGATTATGTCAGCAGCGCTCTTGTATACACATTTGTTTATGTAATCAACCCCAAGCGAATGCAGGGCATCCGCGTTCGAGGGGTCGACGGTCGGAACCCCGTCGAACGCTTTAACGGATTCATCCCGGTAGTCCGCGTCGGAGAGAGCGATTCTATTTTCCATCGTGTTGATCGTCGTGCCTCGATCGAGGAGTCGCATGGGCTGCGGATGGATTAGAGCAACCGTTCTACGACGTTCCCAGCTGCACGGCCAGGGCGCCGAGCCAAGGTGTCTCCAAGTGATCCGTTGTGCCGCAGAGCATGGCCCCACCGCTTGTACTGTACCGCGCCAAGTGCCCACCAGGCCGACCGACCACGGCATGCGCGACATCTGGATGACGGAAGGGGGAATCCCTCCTTCAGAGCACCCTCTCTCACCAAGGCCTAGAAATCAGGTGGGGATACTGTTGCTTGAGCTGGAGCATCCAAGCGTTGCAGGACGACCATTCACCCTGGACATTGTGGAACGTCTCCGTGTCCTTCCGATAGGTGGCAAACACGTTGGACCACTGGCTCTCCAAATCCGCCAGCGCCTGCTTGTATGCCGCCCCACCCCTACCACCGCCCAGCGGGATCGAAAAGCCCAGCTTCCAAGTCGGCTTCCCAGTCAAGGGGTCGAACTCGGTGGTCCATTCGGACTTCAGTTCCGTGCGGTAGGTGGCGTTGAAGTTATTGACATTCGTGCGATAGTCGTTATACATCGTCAGAAAAGTGGCGTGAAAATTGTTATAGTTCTGGATGTCCTGGTGTACCTTCCAGGAGTAGTCGTTGTAGCTCGCGACCGCCTGTTGCTCCGCCGTGCCGCCGGGCTGCTGGGCTGGCGAAGCCATCGACGATTCGGCGCCCCGGACCCTTCTTGGGTCGGTGAGAGATTGGGGATGGCCAGCGGTCGCGCTTGCCGGTGGCGGCCCCATGATCTGCGGCGGGGCAAGGTCCACAGTAGCCACACCTACAGGCGCACCGGTTGGGACCACCGGGGGCATGCCCGTTAGAGCGCCTTCCGGTTGGATGGCTTACGAGCAAGAGGAGCCGACCGACCGGCCCGGCCCGCCGATCCGGAATCGGCCCGCTGTCCCGGACCGGTCCCGTGTCGGAGGGGGCTCTGTCCCCCGACCCCGCGGGCCCGCATCGGATCGGATCGGATCGGATCGGTCGGGGGCACGGTGCCCGATCTGTGAGCCACGCAAACGTTCGGCGCTCTAACCTCGCGCTGCAGCGGACTCCGGCCGCCGCGGGCGCTTTCTGGTAACATCAAAGCCACTCTCGGCGGCCGGGTCCGCTGAGCTTGGTCGTTAGCCGGCGGGGGCTCATGATGCGCGAAGCGGCTGAACGCCACGGCTCCGTCGCGCTCGTCGTCGTGGGCGCGGACCTCGACCCCGCGGAGGTTACGAGAGCTCTCGGGCTGGAGGGCCATCGGCGTTGGCGGCGGGGCGAGCGAAAGAATTACGTGGGGCCCGATGGGACCACGAGATACTTCGACAGCGTCTACGAGGACGGGGGATGGAAGCACTTCCTACCCGCGCGCTACAAGGATCGCCCCCTCCGCGAACAAGTCCACCTCTGGCTGGCCCGCCTCCGGGATCTGGGCGATGCCATCAAGACGCTCACAGAGCGCGGCTGGGAGGCCGAACTCGATTGCTTTGCGATCGGGAGCGAAGTGCTCGTTCTTTCCACCGGTGAGTTGCGTGAACTCGCAGACTTGGGCGTCGGTCTTGCCCTGACGCTGGCTTGTGGCGTCGAGCGGGCTGACGTCTAACGAGGCGATGCAGCGGACCCGCGGCGCGGGCCGCTGAACTTGGTCGTTAGGCGGTCGCTGCCCCCGGTGGGATGCAGGCCACGCCCGGTCCGGTGTCCTTCGCTCGAGGCAATACGCGCGGTATCATCTGCTGTTGTGGGCTATATCCCGCTCCCGGCAATCCCATCGGCAACACGGCGATGGCCGTATCCAAGAAGGCCGGTACAGCTCGACCGGC
>JAKAUH010001016.1:0-2333 GCA_021818605.1 Planctomycetota bacterium | reverse complement strand
ACCTCGAGGATCCCGAGATGGCCCGGAAACGAGACGACGGCGTATCCAAGACGTCCGATACATCGCGACCAGCACCTCTCTCCCCAGGAGACCGTGTGAGCAGCGCTTTCGTGGGGGCGCTGGCCGGACCGATGCTCGCCGTTCTCTTCTCGTTCGCTCGCATCGGACCGCCAGGGTTCATCTGGTGGGAAGATAAGGGCGGCGGAACGATTCAGACTCCCCTGGGGAGGGTGATCCTCAGCATCATCTTCGTCTCCGGAGGCTACGCCGGTGCCTTTGGCGGGTGGGCCATCGACACGTGGTATCGACGGCGGCCCACCACCGAGAAGCGAAAGAGCGACGCTGGGCAAGGTCACCTGTGGGACAGGGAGATGGACGGATAGCGCGGCGCCGGTCGCCGTAGTGAAACGGGGGCCGCCACAGCTTGGGCAGATAACGTGGGCTAACAAAGCGATGCAGCGGACCGGCTCCGCCGGCCGCTACATCCGGTCGTGGCGCGGTGAGAAGTCGATTCCTCTTCTTCGCGAGGCATCCAATCCGTTATGCTGCAGGGGGAGGTAAGGGCATCGATGGACTTCGAGTGGGATGACGCGAAAGCCGAGGCGAATGAGCGGAAGCACGGCGTCTCGTTCACCGAAGCCATGACGATATTCGCCGATCCCCTATCGGTCACGGGTTACGATCCTCGTCACGCGGACGACGAAGATCGCTTCTTGACGATGGGCACGTCGGTCGACGGGCGATTGCTGGTGGTCTCGCACACCGATCGTGGCGACGCGGTGCGTATCATCAGCGCGCGGGTGGCGACCCGGCGTGAACGAAAGGACTACGAGGATGGCAACTTCCCCTGACAATCCGGATGCGACCGACGACCTGGACCCGGAGTACGACTTCCGCGCGATGCGCGGCGTGGTCCGCGGGAAATACGCGGAGCGTTATCGAGAGCGCCTCCGGGTGGTCCGGCTCGCCCCGGACGTCTCGGCCGCCTTCGCGGATGAGGAAGCGGTAAACTCCGCTCTGCGAGAATACCTCAATTGGCAGCACGGTCAACCGGCAGGCGGCCCGGCCTAACGATCAAGGATTGGAGTCCGCGAAGCCGGATCTCCAATCCTTGTTCAAGAAGCCCGGCCGACCCGACGCGGGCCTCACGACTTCCAGAAAGGACAGGCCCTTTTCGTTGCCGCTCTGAGAGAGCAGTGTGACTCACGCAATCTAGCGACCACGGCTGCACACGGTAACGGAAAAGTGCCTGTCCTGTCCTTTTGCTGTGTCCTGTCCTTTTGCTGTCCTTACGGAAAAATGCCTGTCCTGTCCTTTTGCTCGTCGTCGGCAGATAGGCTGATCGATATGGACTACACCCATCTCATTACCATCGAGCCGGGCAAGCGGAGCGGCCAGCCGTGCATCCGCGGTATGCGAATCACCGTGCGGGACGTCCTGGGATACCTCGCGGGGGGGATGACCGTGTCGGAACTCCTCGAGGAGTTTCCGGAATTGACCATCGATGACGTCCGAGCCTGCTACGCCTTCGCCGCCGACCGACTGCCGGTGCCGGTCGCGTGAGCCTGCTCTTCGACCAGAACCTGTCGCGGCGGCTGCCGGCGCTGCTGGCGAACGAGTTCCCGGGGTCCGAGCAGGTACTCTTGATCGGCCTGGACAGGGCCGACGACGGGACGGTGTGGGCCTACGCCGCGGCCCATGGCCTGGCGGTGGCTTCCAAGGATGTGGATTTCCGGAACATGTTTGCGGCGGACGGGCCACCGGCGAAGGTGATCTGGTTGCGGGTGGGCAATGGGCCGACGCGAGATGTCGAGGCGTTGTTGCGGTCGAGGGCGGCAGACATCCGCACGTTCCTGTCCGATCCGGCCGCGTCCGTGCTCGAATTGCCATAGGGGCTTGCCTCGCGTGCCGACGGCGGGGAGCCTAACGAAGCGATGCAGCGGACCCGCTCTGCGGGCCCCTGATCTTTGGCGTTAGGCCGCGATCTCAAGCCCCGGGGCGCTTCCCCTCTTGCCCTCGTTGGACGGCGTGCGGTAGGCTCCATGTCATGAGCGTTGAAGAACTTCAAGCCGCTGTCGCCCAACTCCCCGCTCAGGAGCTCGATCGCTTCTCGCAGTGGTTTGAGGAGTTCCTGGCGGAGCAATGGGACCGGCAGATCGAGGCCGATATCCTGGCCGGGCGGCTCGATTCCGCCGGTCGCCGCGCCGACGAGGACTTCGAGGCCGGCCGCTGCACGCCGCTCTCCCCGTGAACCACTTTGCCACCCCGGAGTTCTGGTTCCATTATCGCCGCTTACCGGAGGAGACCCGCGAGTTGGCCGATCGATGCTCCAA
>JAKAUH010000788.1 GCA_021818605.1 Planctomycetota bacterium | reverse complement strand
TAGGCGTCGCAGAGGGCCATGCGCGCCTCGGCCAGGTCGGGGCGGGCCGCGATCGCGGCGTGGCAGTGCGGCAGCGCCTCGCGGGGCCGGCCCAACTCGACCAGAAGCGCGCCGAGGTTCGCCTGGGCCTCGCCCAGCGATCCGTTGAGCTCGACGGCGCGGCGGAAATGAGCGAGCGCCGCGTCGCGGTCTCCCAGCGCCCTCATCGCCACGCCTCGGTTGACGTGGCCGGCGGCGTCGTCGGGGCAGAGCGCCAGCAGATTGGCGAAGGCCGCGGCCGACTCCGCCAGCCGGCCCATCGCCTGGAGCACCAGGCCGAGGCTGGCGTGATAACCCGGCCGGTCAGGCCGGAGGGTGACGGCTCGGCCGATCAGCTCGACGGCGCGGTTCAGCTCCCCTTGCTGCTGGCGGACCATCCCCAGAAGGCAGGTGGCGTCCGGGTCGTCCGGGTCGCGGGCCAGCGCGGCCTCGTAATGACGTGCCGCGCCGTCGAGACGGCCCTGCTCATGCAGCCGAAGTCCCTGGCTCAGATCGCTTTCGGCCAACTGGCTTGCCGCCATCGCCGATCTCCTTCCTGGAGGCGGAGGGTGGTCGCAGTCCGGGCAGGATTATCGTAAGATGGAGGACCCGAGTTGTCGACAGCGATTGAGTACGTCCCCGCCGGGACGGGAGTGACGATTGAGCGAATCCGCGATGGCCCCGGGCCGGTGCCTCATCTTCCTGGGGACCGGCACCTCGACGGGCGTTCCCATGATCGGCTGCGACTGCTCCGTCTGCACCTCCGCCGATCCCCGCAATCAACGCACGCGGCCGAGCGTCCTGTTCGCCCTTCGCGGCGGCAACCTGCTGATCGATACCACGCCGGAGATGCGGCTCCAGTTGCTGCGCGAGCGGGTGCGAAACGTCGGTGCCATTGCCTTTACCCACCATCACGCGGATCACCTGTTCGGTCTGGATGACGCGCGGCTCTTCCCGCGCTGGATCGGCGGCGCGGTGCCGGTTTACTGCGAGCGCGACACCGAGGAGTTCATCCGCCGCGTCTTTCACTACGCGGTTCGCGAGGACGGTCCGATGCCGTCGGGCTTCGTCCCGAAGCTGCACTTCATCCGGGTGGAGCCGGCGGTGCCGTTCGAGGTCTTCAGTGAGCCGGTCCTGCCGATCCGGCTGGAGCACGGGCCGCTGCCGGTGCTCGGTTACCGCGTCGGCGGGCTCGCCTACTGCACCGACGTCAGCCGGATTCCGGAGGCCAGCCGCCCGCTGCTCGAGGGCCTGGACGTCCTGGTGATCGACGCGTTGCGGTACGATCCCCACCCGACTCACTTCTCGCTCGAGCAGGCGCTGGCCGTCGCCGAGTCGCTGCGGCCCCGGCGGACTTACTTGACGCACCTGTCGCACGCCTTCGATCATGGACCGGCCCAGGAGGCCCTGCCGCCGGGCGTGACGATGGCCTACGACGGACTGCGCGTGGAATTCTAGGACGGCCGGCGCGGGGATGGCCTCGCGCCGTCGGCCTCCGACCTGATCGATGGAGTTGCAGGACTGATGTCTCCCGACGCGGAGTTAATCGGACGTCTCGAAAGGCACGGGCAGGGTCATCTGCTCCGCTGGTGGGGTGAGCTCGCCAACGCACAACGCGCCCGGCTGGCGGCCGAGGTGGCGGCGATCGACCTCGACCAGCTCGACCGGCTGGTCGCCGAGCTGGTGCGGGCCGATGGTACGCCCGCGGCGCCGGACGAGCGTGTCCGCCCGATCGACGTGGTTCGCCTGCCTCAGACCGACGGCGAGCGCGTCGCGATCCGCCGGGCCGCGGGCGTCGGTGCCGACGCGATCGCAGCGGGCGAGGTCGGAGTGATCCTGGTCGCCGGCGGCTCGGGCACCCGGCTCGGGTTCGAGGGCCCCAAGGGCACCTTCCCCATCGGCCCGGTCTCCTCGGCCACGCTCTTCCAGATCCACGCCGAGAAGATCGTGGCCCTGTCGCGCCGGCACCGGAAGACCATCCCGCTGTACGTCATGACCAGCCCCGAGAACCACCAGGCGACCGTCGACTTCTTCCAGGCCAACAGCCGCTTCGGCCTCGAGCACGTGCGATTCTTCGTCCAGGGCCAGATGCCGGCCGTCGACCGGGCCACCGGCAAGGTGCTCCTCGCCATGAAGGACCGCGTCGCCCTGTCCCCCGACGGCCACGGCGGCACCCTTGCGGCGCTGGCGGCACCCGGGCCCGGCGGCGGGCCGAGCTGCCTCGACGAGATGAGTGAGCTCGGCCTGCGCACGCTCTTCTACTTCCAGGTCGACAACCCGCTGGTCCGCATCGCCGATCCCGCGTTCATCGGCCTGCACCGCGAGGCCGGCGCCGAGATGTCGTTCAAGGTCGTCGAGCGTACCGCGCCGGGCGAGAAGCTCGGCGTGGTCGTGAGCGTCGACGACCGGCCGCAGGTTATCGAGTACTCTGACCTCCCGCCGGACCTTGCCAGCCGCCGCGAGCCCGAGGGGCGTCTCGAGCTCTGGGCCGGGTCGATCGCGGTGCACGTTCTCGAGCGAACCTTCATCGAACGGCTGACCGGCGACGCATCGCATCGCCTGCCGTTCCACCGCGCCATCAAGACGGTTAGCCATGTCGACGAAAACGGCCGTATCGTGAAGCCCGAGGAGCCGAATGCCGTTAAGTTCGAGCAGTTCATCTTCGACGCGCTGCCGATGGCCTCGCGCTGGAACATCGTCGAGACCGACCGCACGGTGGAGTTCGAGCCGCTGAAGAACGCCGTGGGCCTCGACAGCCCGGCCACGGTGCATCAGCGGATGAGCGACCAGTTCGCGAGCTGGCTCGAGCAGGCTGGCGTGTCGGTCCCCCGCCGCGGGGATGGCAGCGTCCCGTTCAGCATCGAGATCAGCCCGCTCTTTGCCCTCGACTCGGCCGAGCTGAAGTCGAAGATCGAGCCGGGGCTTGTCGTCGACCGGCCGATGTACCTGCGCTGAGACCTTGCGACGACATCGATTTCGAAGAACGGATCGAAGAGAGCAAACAGACCCAGGCGTGAACTCGGTCGGGCCTGATGCGGCTTCGCTCTCGGCTTCTTGCTCTTTTCCTACGAGTCTCCTCATGCTCCACGCGATTATCATGGCCGGCGGCAGCGGGACCCGTTTCTGGCCCCGCAGCCGGCGGCACCGCCCGAAGCAGTTGCTCCGGCTGGCGGGCGAGTCGACCATGCTCCAGCAGACCGTGGCGCGGGTCGAGCACCTCGTCCCGCCCGATCGGGTCTTCATCATCACGGGGGAAGATCAGGCCGAGGCCACCCGCGAGCAGTTGCCCGAACTGCCGGCCCGGAACATCGTCGCCGAGCCCGCGCCCCGAGACACGGCGCCCTGCGTCGCGCTGGCCGCCGCGCTGGTGGCCGCGCGCGATCCCGAGGGCACGATGATCGTCATGCCGGCCGACCATGTCATCGAGCCCGTCGACGCCTTCCGCACCAGCCTGCGAGTCGCGACCGAGGTCGTCGACGCGGATCCCTCGGCCCTGGTCACCTTCGGCATCACGCCCAACCGGCCCGAGACCGGCTACGGCTACATCGAGCGCGGCGACCTGGTCGAGACGCGTCAGGGAGTCCGTGCCTATCGCGTCCGCCAGTTCCGCGAGAAGCCCGACCGGCCGACCGCCGAGCGGTTCCTGGCCGCCGGAACGTTTCTCTGGAACTCGGGCATCTTCGTCTGGCGCGCCGCGACGATCCTCGAGGCGATCGCCGAATACCGGCCGGCGCTGGCCGCTGCCTTCGAGCCGATCCGCCGCGCCCTGGGGACACCCGACGAATCCAGGGTCCTCGCCGAGCACTTCCCCCAGCTCGAGCGGGTCCCAATCGACAGGGCCGTCATGGAGCACGCGCCGAATATCCGCGTGCTCGAGGTCCCCTACAACTGGAACGACGTCGGCGACTGGCGTGCACTGGCGACTCTTGTGGATCGCGACACCGACGGCAACGCTATCCAGGGACACGTCGTCGCCCGCGACACTCGCGACTCGATCCTCATCTCCGATGACGACGGCATCGTGGCCACTCTCGGCGTGGACGACCTGGTTGTGGTCCACTCGGGCAAGGCCACCCTCGTCGCCCGCAAGGACCGGCTCGACGACCTCAAGGCGCTCGTCGAGGCACTCGCGTCGGCCGGGTACGGGGCCCACCTGTAGATCGCCACTGCCTGGCGATACTCGGCCTCGCCGTCGCGCGGACGGCCCAGGGTCGCCAGCAGCCGGCCGAGGTTCACGTGGGTATTCGCCAGGATGCTCCGGTATCGCACGACGTCCGGATTCCGCTCCACCAGATCCTGGTAGATCGCCAGCACGTTGCCCGGCTTGATGTCGCGGTGCAGAACGCCGCGGCTGTGCGCGTGGTCGATCGCCACGAAGACGGCGCCCAGGGCGCCGCTGGCGTGCTGGCGGAGCACCCGGCACCGCGAAGCACCCGGCAAGAGGGAAGTTCCCAGGATAAAGGCATCGTCGTCGCCGTCCTTGCGGGATTCGCCGGCCCCGCCATGCGTCAGCGTCTGACCGAGACTCGCTGCGGATACCTCGTCGAGGGTCGCACCGAGCGTGGGGGAGGCAGTTCCGTCCGACCGGCTCTCCGGGATCCGCTCACTGGCGATCGCATCGGGCAGAGTCGCGGCGAGTTCGGCGTCCGGGCGCAGAGAATCGCCGAGATGACCCTTCGCGGCAATGTGGCCGGCCAGCGACCGGGACTTGTCGGCTGTCCACGCCCGGATCGCGTCGACGAGCTGCGCCTCGTCGACCAGGCCGTCCTGGAGGGTGCGAAGCCCGAAGAGGAGATCCGACTTCACGGATGAGTGCGCCATGTCGCTTTCCTCGATTCTTCGCGTGAGAGGAGGGCGCCGCGGCCCTCGCCGGGAGTCCGGTCGCGATCAGCGGGACACGGACAGGCGAAGATGTCATTATCGCCGCGCGGGCCTGCCAGGAACACTGCATCTGCGTGCCGGCATCGATTCTTGCGTTTCGTGCCGCTTCCGCCGATGCTCTTCCGTCGGGAATGGCTCCGCCGAGAGCCGGTTGCTAGAATAGATTCGGGGCCTTGTCGGGACGGAGCATCCCATCCATGCGTATCATCGCGGGCCAGCGCCGCGGTCACAAGATTGACGGGCCGAAAGGGGCGACCGGCACGCGGCCGACCAGCGACCTGGTGCGCGAGTCGCTCTTCAACATCCTGCGCGACCTCGTGGCCGGCCGAGATGTGATTGACCTGTTCGCGGGCACGGGTGCCCTGGGCCTCGAGGCGCTCAGCCGGGGTGCGCGGCGGGCGGTGTTCGTCGAGCGCGATCGGGACAACATCGCGCTGATCTATCGCAACGTGGCCACGTTGCGTTATCAGGACCGGGCCGTGATCCGCCACGCCGACGCCTATCGATGGGCCCGGTCCTACCGCCCGGAGGACGACCGCCCGGTGATCGTGCTGCTGGATCCACCCTACCGCGAGTACGAGATCCATGCGAAGTATCTGAACCGGATGCTCGCCGGGCTTGTCGAGAACCTGCCGCCGGGCTCCCTGATCGCACTCGAGTCGGGTCGGACCCTCGACGCGCGGATCCTGCCCGACCTCGATGCCTGGGACATCCGCCGCTATGGCGACACCCAGCTCGCGTTCCTCGACCTGGCCGGGCCGGATGTGCCGTTGCCGATGGAGGAGCGGGCCGACCCAACGGACGAGGTGACGCCCGGAATCTTGACGACAGCGGAGGACCAGCACGATGAGTGAGGCCGAGGCCCGCCGACGGTTCGCCCTCCGGGTCGTGCGAAAGCTCCAGGACGCCGGATTCACGGCGTACTGGGCCGGCGGTTGCGTCCGCGACCTCCTGCTGGGCCACGAGCCGGCCGACTTCGACATCGCCACGTCCGCAGCACCCGAGGAGGTCATGCGCGTCCTGCCGTTTCGG
Source organism: Planctomycetota bacterium (assembly GCA_021818605.1). Classification (GTDB taxonomy): domain Bacteria; phylum Planctomycetota; class Planctomycetia; order Isosphaerales; family Isosphaeraceae; genus JAKAUH01. The sequence continues at coordinate 6,778 of JAKAUH010000788.1, read as the reverse complement.
GCGGTCACCGTGGGGATCTCGTTCGGCGTCGTGCGGGTGCTCGACCCGTCGCACGCCGGTGGCGAGGTCGAGGTTGCCACCTTTCGTAGCGACGGGGCCTACGTCGACGGGCGACGGCCTGAGTCAGTCGTCTTCAGCTCGCCCGAGCTCGACGCCTCGCGGCGCGACTTCACCATCAACGGGATGTTCTGGGACCCCGTCGCCGAGCAGTTGATCGACCTGGTCGGCGGACGCGAGGATCTCAATCGCCGGGTGCTGCGCGCGATCGGCGCCCCCTGCGAGCGGTTCCGCGAGGACAAGCTCCGGTTGCTTCGTGCCGTCCGGATGGCGGCGCGGTTCCGTCTGGCCATCGATCCCCAGACGCGAGTGGCCGTGCGCTCGATGGCCCGCCAAGTGGTCGGCGTCTCGGCCGAGCGGATCGCCCAGGAGCTGCGGCGGATGATGGTCCACCCGTCGCGTACTCGCGCGCTCAACCTGGCGCTTGAGCTGGGTGTCCTCGCCGCAGTGATGCCGGCGGCCGTCGCCATGAAGGGGCTGTTCCAGGGCAAGCCCATGCAGCCCGAGGGGGACCTGTGGGACCATACTCTTCTCGTCCTGTCGCTTCTGTCGCCCGAGCCGTCGTTCCCGCTGGCGATGGCCGCGTTCCTGCACGACGTCGGCAAGCCCGCCACACGGCTGTACCTGAATGGGCGATATACCTTCCACAACCACGAGCAGGAGGGCGCGGTGATCGCCGAGTCCGCGGCACGCCGGCTCAAGCTCTCCAACGCCGAGCGCGAGCGGATCACCTGGCTGGTGCGCTACCACCAGTACCTCGGCGAGGCCAAGCGGCTGCGCGAGGCGAAGCTCAAGAGGATCCTTTCCGAGCCGGGGATCGACGAGCTGCTGGCGCTCCACCGCGCCGATGCGCTGGCATCCACCGGCGACACCAGCCAGGTCGAGTACTGCGAACATTACCTGAGAAACCAGCCGAGCGGTCCGATCAATCCGCCGCCGCTATTGACCGGCCACGACCTGGTCCGCCACGGCCTGCGCCCGGGACCCCAGTTCGCCGTTCTGCTCGACCAGGTGCGCGAGGGACAGCTCGAGGGCCGCATCCGCAGCAAGCGCGAGGCGCTCGACTGGGTCGACCACCACCTTGGTGCCGAGTCGGGGCCCATCGACGGGCCTCGTTCCTCCGACGGCGCCACGGTCTCCGGTGATTGCCGGCCGGCCAGCCGGGGCCTAGAATAGCCTCATGCGGCCAGCCCCATGGCGTGGCCCACGCGTATGTCAGGTCATCCGGCCTGACGGTCCGTTTTTGCCTCGGGCCTCGAAGACCCGAACCCTTCGTTGCCGGCGGTGCTGCCCCATGGGCCACGACGAGCGTGAATCAGCCGCGGCCCTTGTCTCGGGAGGGCTCGATAGCGCGATTCTCTGTGTCGAATTGCTCCGGTGTTACTCGCGGGTTGTGCCGATCTACGTGCGTGCCGGCCTCCGCTGGGAGGACGCGGAGATCGCCGCTCTCCGCCGGTTCCTCGCCGCCCTCAACGCTTCGGGACTGGACCCGCTGGTGACGCTCGACGAGCCGATCGCCGATGTCTACGGCACCCACTGGAGCACCGCCGGTGAGGCCGTCCCGGACGCCCGGACGGCCGACGAATCGGTCTATCTACCCGGCCGCAACCTCCTCCTCACCGCCAAGGCCGCCGTCTGGTGCCGGCTGCGCGACGTCGGAACCCTGGCCCTCGGAACCCTATCGACCAACCCGTTCCCTGATGGTACGGACGAGTTCTTCGCCGACCTCGAGGCGCTCGTGAACCGGGCCCTGGGCGGCCGGCTCCGACTGATCCGGCCGTTCGCGACCCTGCACAAGGAACAGGTCGTTGCCCTCGGCCGGGGCCTGCCGCTCCACCTGACCCTTTCCTGCATCGACCCGGTCGACGGCCGCCATTGCGGCCGCTGTAACAAGTGCGCCGAGCGGAAGAACGGCTTCCGCGCCGCCGGTCTGCACGATAACACCGTTTACCACGGCCAGGCTGACTGACTGACCGGCCGACCGACCGATCGGCCGTCGCTCCTGGGGAGATCCACCGACCGCATGTACCGAGTTACCCGCGAGATCGACTTCTGTTACGGCCACCGCCTGCTCAACTACGACGGCAAGTGCCGACACCTCCACGGCCACAACGGCCGCGCGGTGATCACTCTCGAAGGAGCCCAGCTCGACGCTCGGGGCATGCTCGTCGACTTCGGCGATATCAAGCGCGAGGTCCAACGCTGGATCGACGAGAACCTCGATCACAACATGCTCCTCTGCCGCGATGATCCGCTCTTGCCGCTTCTTCGCGAGCGAGGCGAGCGCGTCTTCATCATGGACGAGAATCCGACCGCTGAGAACATCGCCCGACTGATCTTCGACCACGCGCATCGCGCCGGCTTGCCGGTCGTCGAGGTCATCCTCTGGGAGACCGATCGCTGCTTCTCGTCCTACTCGGCCGATTCGCGCAGGGGCCCCGATTCCAGCCAGGCGTGAGGCCCACGTACTGCCGGAGATCACCCGGACTCAATGACCGCCCGGTCCGTGGCCGTGACCGTCGTCGATCGACTTGCCGGACATTCGAAAGGTCGATGGCGTGTAGGGATACTGGATGTTATCGACGTACCAGCCATAATGCCCCCCCTTCTGGGTGCCCTTGAAGAGAACCAGCGCGTACGGCCCTCCCCTGGGGGCGTACCTGGAGTCGAAGTTCTCGACCTCGTAGAGGACGGCAGCGTAGTAGCCAAGCCGGTCGATCCGCTCCGTATCCACCCCTTGCGCCTCGATGCTGACGAAGTCGAGATGCGCGTCCTTGGGAGTGAGGGCCTTGCGCAGGAGAATCAGGCTGCCCAGCTTCTGCTCCGCCAGCCCACGCTCGCGCGCCTTCTGCTTCTCCCATTCCTGCTCCATGCTAGCGGCCGTCCTCTCCTTCCGCGTCTCGGGATCGAGCCGATAGAGCAAGGCATCGCCGAGACTTCCTTCCTTGATGATCTTGGCGTAGGTCACGGCGAACTTCCTGGCCTCACGAGCGATGACGATCGTCATCACGGTCGTGTAGGTGATCACCACCAGGCCGAAGACCAGCCCCAGCGCGATCCCGGTATTGGCGAGCTGGCGGCCCGTCAGGAGGTCTGGATACCGCTTGATGGCGAGGTGGGCCGAGATGCCGAGCCCGACGGCGAGGGCCGCGAAGACAAGGAACCAGATTTCGGCGAAGCTGAATGCCGCCAGGGCGCCGCAGAGCACACTGAAGATGGCGCGGTTACTGATCGCCCGGTACGTCGGCAGTTCATTCTCGATCGCCGAGGTCTTCGGCGCGGCCGCCTCGGTGGTGAGAGGGGCGGTCTGGTCGGTCGGCACGGCTGGCTTCCTCCGGCTGTCTGCGATGGGCATCGGGATGAAAATGCGATGAAGACCAGGGCGCGCACTCGCCCGGGAGCATGAAGACGGACTCCAGTATCGAGGCTAATCTCCAGCGATTGAACCGTCAAGGATCAGAGTGTCGCCACGCTCGACCGGCCTGGGGAGGAGAGGATCCAGGAACAGACCGCCATCCCCACCCAGAATGCGCTGAGCATCCATCCGGCGACGTTCGTCCACGACCAGTTCCGCTGCGCCAGGCCGCACTTCCAGCCTGCGACCAGCACCGCCAGCACGATGAGCCCGAGCGTCCGGTCGGAGAGTGGAGTCGCCCACGACATGGTCCGCCACTGGCCCTGGATCATGGCCGCGATGTCGAACAGCCAGATCGACACACCGGCCGTGAGCCACGCCAGCTCGCCCAGGCTCCCCTGGATCTCGCTCGAGCGGAACAGGATCACGGGACCAACGAGGGCCAGGCAGCCGGCCAGTGTCGCCAGGCTCGACATCAAGGCGTACGGCGGCCAGGTCATCCGGCCGCGCTGGACGAGAAGACTCAGGCCCCAGCCCAGCGCGATTGCGATCAGGATCGCGTTGGTAATAGCCGACCCAGACGACGGGGCCGATCGTGACGAGGGGCCGGCGGGGCGCTTGGCGCTCATCGGGATTCGCTCGCTGCAAGATGAAGGATCGGCGGGCGGGTTGCGTCGTGGGCATCACGCGCGGGGTCGTCGGAGGATGCGAGCCCGCCGCCGCGATCGCGGTGGTCCTCCCCGATGGCGGCGCGCGACACACCGCCTATGAAAATCGTCCAGATGGATCGCGACGGATGAGCCTGGATACGTCCCACCGGCCGGATTGATGCAGGACGACCGGCGCATTCGCCCCAGGCGGCACCGCCATCAATCACTCCTACGGGAAGCGATCTCAGTGCGATGAGGCGATCTCGCCGGCCGCCGTTGCGTCCGTGGCGCCATCGAAGGCGCTCGAGCTCGCAGTCGGAGGGGGCGACGGAGCTGCCACGGCGACCTCGAGTTCGTCCAGGTCGGGATTCAGCACAACCTGCTCGCCTTCCATCAGGCCGGCGGTCACCTCCGTCAGTTCCTCAGTCACCTGGCCGAGTTTCACCTCGCGCCGTTCCAGGTTCTCCCCGTGGACCACGAAACAGACGTCCCGGCCGTCGTCGCTGGCCACCGCCTCGGGGGGGATGGCCAGCACATCCTCGCGGACCGGGATTTCCACCTCGACCTGCGCCGTCATGCCGGGCATCAGCTTGGCGACGGGATCGTCGATCCTGACGATCCCCTCGAAATAGTGAGAGTCGATCCGCCAGTTCGGGGGCATGGGGAGCTGGGCGACCTTCGTCACACGGCCGTGCATCGTCCGATTGGGCAGCCCCTCGACCGTCACCACCGCCGGCATGCCCGCACGGACCTGGTCGACGACGGACTCGTTCAGCAGGGCGAGGACCTCCATGCTGCCCAGGTCCGGCAGATAGAACAGCGTCTGGTTCTGACGGACCGGCATCCCCTCCTCAATAAAAATCTCCCGCCTCGGGTTGTTGGCGTAGATCACGTAGCCATCGTGTGGCGCCCGGATGGTGCAGAGTTCGACCTGTTTCCGCAGCTTCGCCAGCCGATTACTTTGCTGCTGGAGTCGGAGGGTCTCGTAGGCGACATTGGCCTCCGCGCCCAGGATGACGCCCTCCAGCTCGCGGATGGTCCTGGGCGCCGTGTATTTCTCGTAGACGTCCAGTGCCCCCTGGTCCTGCTCGAGCGTGGCGACCAGCTTCGCCAGCGTGAACTCTTCGGTCTTGACGGTCCCCACGGACACGTATCCCTTGTCCTTCATCGAGTGGGTCCAGTGCAGCCGGTCCTGCTCCCGCTCGATGTCCGAGCGCTCCAGCATGATCCGCTGCCGGTAGTCCTCGATCATCTCCTTCATCGTGCCGTCACGGAACTCGAGCAGGGCGAGACGGGCGATCTCATGGTCGAGCTCCGCCTGGAGCCTGGCGGCGCGGGCCTGCTCGACGTTCATTTTCTGGACCCGCTCCATCTCGACGTAGTCGGACGAATCGAGCACGGCCAGGACGTCTCCCCTGGAGACTCGCGTCCCGTCGGGGATGAGCTGAAGGACCACCGAGGCGCCTCCCGAACCATCCCCCTGCGCCCCCTCGAACCGCTCGAGCTCGCAATGGATCACGGTGTTCTTGTTGCTCTGCGTCCGACCGCTGGCCCGGATCCGGGGAAACAGGTCCGCTCGCCGCACGTCGGTCAGTGCATACTGTTCGGCTGGCAGCTTCCGGCTGGCGAGACGGGCTCGATACCACCAAATGCCGGCCGTCGCAACGGTCGCCATCGAGATCAGCAGCAATGACAAGATCCATCGGGGTGCTCGCGACCGTCTTTGCTGTCGCATCGGAGTGGTCCTCCTCTTCTTCCGGGTCGCGGGGCCGGGGTGCAGCTCGTCCGGCTCGCGAGAAAGCTCGGTTTTCACGCACCTTCCCCGGCTTGCCCGGACGGCGGCCGAGAAACGGATGCCGGTCCTGCTCCAGATGACGCCGGTGGCACGGCGCCGGCCGGAACGATCAGGCGGGGACCGCTGACGGAAGACGCCAGGCGTCTGGGCCGTTGCGATCGTACAGGCTGGGGATGCCGGGGATGAGTAGGCCAGGTCGTACGAGCAACGGGCTCATGACCCCGGGACATCCATGCACTGGCCGCGGCGAGATCCGCGGCCGGCACAGAAGAGGATTGTAAAACAATATTTGCACAAAGTCCATTCCGCGTGTGACGGTTTGTGTGGGTGGCTCGACCCTCGCTCGGGCTGAGGAAGCCGATCATTCGTCGTCGGCCGCCTGCTTGCGGAGCCGGCGCCGGCCGCCGCCCTGGCCGCCGCCGAACCCCCGGCGCCTCTGACCGCCGCGGAAGCCCGCGGGGTCGGGAGGGCCGGACGCGCGAGCCGCGGCGGCCTTCGCCGGGGCGACCTTCGGCCAGGGCCGGTCCTCGAATCCCGCCAGGCTCTTCAGCCGCGTCACCCGGTCGGGCGGATCGACCATGATCTCGTCGCCTTCGCGCAGGCCCTTCTTGATCTCGACCAGGTGGGGAGTCGTGGTGCCGAGCTCGACCTCGCGCCGCTCGAGACGATTCCCGGCCAGCACGTAGCAGACCTGTTTGTCGCCCTCATCGCCGACCGCGGTGAGAGGCACCGCCAGGGCTCCTTCACGATGCGGCAGGTCGAACGTCACCACGGCCGTCATGCCCGGCTTGATCCTCCCGGCACTGTGATCGAGCTTCACCGTGCCGAGAAAGTAGCGAACGTCCTCGCCGCGCGGGCTCACCCGGTTGGGGATCTGGCCGATCGAGCTCAACTCGCCCGCCAATCGAACTCCAGGCAATC